>NZ_JBSGEZ010000008.1:0-138419 GCF_053603155.1 Nocardia sp. NPDC004260
TTCGCACCCATCAGAGCGCGGTTGGCGTCGTCGTGCTCGAGGAACGGGATCATCGCCGTCGCGACCGACACCATCTGGCGCGGCGAGACGTCCATATAGTCGATCTCGGCGGATCCGACGAGCTCTACCTCGGAATTCTTGCGGCGCACCGCGATTCGCGCGTTCACGAAACGCCCTGCGGCGTCGAGCGGCTCGTTCGCCTGCGCCACGACATGCAGGTCTTCCTGGTCGGCGGTCAGGTAGTCCACCTCGTCGGTGACCCTGCCGTCGACCACTTTTCGGTACGGCGTCTCGATGAAGCCGAACGGATTCACTCGCGCGTACACCGACATGTAGCCGATCAGGCCGATATTCGGCCCTTCCGGAGTCTCGATCGGGCACATGCGGCCGTAATGGCTGTAGTGCACATCGCGGACTTCCAGACCGGCGCGCTCCCGGGACAGACCACCCGGGCCCAGCGCCGAGAGACGGCGTTTCTGGGTCAAGCTCGCCAGCGGGTTGCGCTCATCCAGAAATACGGACAGCTGCGAGGTTCCGAAGAACTCCTTGAGCACCGCGACGACGGGACGAATGTTCATCAGGGTCTGCGGCGTGATCGCCTCGACGTCCTGGGTGGTCATCCGCTCGCGGACCACGCGCTCCATCCGTGACAGCCCCAGCCGGACCTGGGACTGGATCAACTCGCCGACAGTGCGCAGGCGGCGGTTGCCGAAATGGTCGATGTCGTCGACCTCTACCCGGACCTCGACGCCGCCAGGAGCGGTCATGGTCTTCTCGCCCGCGTGCAGCCGCAGCAGGTATTCGATGATCGTGACGATGTCGTCCTCGGTGAGCGCCGGCGAGCCGCCGCTGCGGATGCCGAGTTTCTTGTCGACCTTGTACCGGCCCACGCGCGCCAAGTCGTAGCGCTTCTCCTTGAAGAACAGGTTCTCCAACAGGGTCTGCGCGGACTCCTTCGTCGGCGGCTCGCCCGGGCGCAGCTTGCGATGGATGTCCAGCAGCGCCTCATCGGTGCCCGATGTGCCGTCCTTCTCCAGGGACGTCATCATCACCTCGGAGAAGCCGAACCGCTCGACGATCTGCGCACTCGTCCAGCCGAGCGCCTTGAGCAGCACGGTGACCGGCTGGCGGCGCTTGCGGTCGATGCGCACACCCACGGTGTCGCGCTTGTCCACGTCGAACTCCAGCCACGCGCCACGACTCGGGATGACCCGCACACTGTGCAAGTCCTTCTCCGTGCCCTTGTCGACACTGTGGTCGAAATAGACACCCGGCGAACGCACCAACTGCGACACCACGACCCGCTCGGTGCCGTTGATGATGAACGTGCCCTTATCGGTCATCATCGGGAAATCACCCATGAAGACCGTCTGACTCTTGATCTCACCGGTGTTGTTGTTGATGAACTCCGCCGTCACGAACAACGGAGCCGCGTACGTCATGTCCTTGTCTTTGCACTCATCGATCGAGGCCTTGACCTCTTCGAAGCGCGGATCGGAGAGCGTCAGCGCCATGGAGCCGGAGAAGTCCTCGATCGGGCTGATCTCCGCGAGCACCTCCGCCAATCCGCCGGCGCCGGATTCGCCGCGCGCGGTGGCCCGTTCGCGCCAGGCGGGCGTGCCGATCAACCATTCGAACGAATCGGTCTGGACTTCCAGCAAGCCCGGCACTTCGAGGGGCTCACGGATCTTCGCGAACGAGAGCCGTTTCGGCGAGGGGGAGACTCCGGAATCGGCGGGCGTTGCGGCATAGACGTCGGTCTGACTCGAGACTGTCAAGATGCGTCCTTCCAGCACCTCATGACGCCCATACGTTCGCGTGGGCGTCACGGTATCTGCTTGTCCTGTGGGCGGTAATTCACATGGCGCACCGTGCTGGACCGTGTCCGAACATGACTCGACAACAACGGGTAGAAGGTGGCACGCAGACTGTGCCACTTTCCACGGTCAATTCGTATTTCGAGAGTTGGACAGCACGCGACCCGGCGCGAAGCCCTAAATTACACCCGATTTCGACCGATGTCGAGAGGCGACAAGAAAGAAGACACGCCATTTCCTGTGTCTTCCCATATTTATGGTGACATCTCGATCCTCCGTTCGTCAAGTCTATTAGCGGTAATTCGCCAGCATTACTCGAGCGGGTCTCGTGCCGCGGCGGTCGCCGCCGGTGATGCGACCGGTTGCCTCGCCGCCCGCACGACGGTGGCCGCGACGAGTGTGAGAACCGTGCCACACCACAACGCCTTCGCGGGCTGATCGGTGTGGTCGACGACCACGGCGGCGGTGAGGGGGCCGAGCACGGCGCCGATATTGAACGCGGTGGTGGCCAGCGCGCCCGCGATCCGCGGCGCGGCGGGCGCCGCGGTCTGCACGATCGTCGTGATCAGTGTCGATCCCACTCCGAACGCGACCGCCCCGGACACTGTCGCCATGATCGCGACGCCGGGCAGTGCGTGCGCGGTCAGCGCGGCCAGTAACCACACTCCGACGAGCCCACTCGTTCCCACGGTGACGATCCGCTCGCGATGACGGTCGCTGTGGCGGCCGCAGACCGTCACACCAACGAACGAACCGATGCCGAACAAGGCCAGCACGATCGGAACCCAGCGGCTGTCCGCTGTGGAGAGCCCTGCGGTGATCGAACCGAGGAACGTGAACCCCGCGAACGTCGCCGCGTTGACCAGCACCGCGACCAGGACCGAGGTGAGTACCGGCCGTTCGCCGAGTACCGCCCACTCCCGCAGCAAAGAGGACTCAGCTGTGGCCGGGCGATCACCGGTGCGAGCCGTATGGGGCACCATCGCCCACACCGGAATCACCATTGCCCCGCCGACGATCGCGACAGCCCAGAACGCGATACGCCAATCCCAGATCTGCCCCAGCACAGTGCCGGCCGGTACCCCCGCGATACACGCCACGGTCACCCCGGACACCACCACCGAGGTCGCGCGCCCCACCATCGCCGCGCCGACCAAGTGCGGCAGAGCGGCCAGCGCGATTGCCAGGAATCCCGCGTTGGCGACGGCGGCGACGACCCGCGTCACCAGCAGTACCGTGAACTCGCTGGTCACGGCACCGAGGACATGAGCAGCGCAGAACACCGCCAAGAACGCCGCTATCGAGTGCCGGACCGGCAACCTGCCCGCCGCCATCGCCATCACCGGCGCGCCGAGCACCATGCCCGCCGCGAACAGTGAGGTCAACAGACCGGCGGTGCCGAGCGAGACCCCGACATCGGCGGCGATCGCCTCCAGCAACCCCGACACCATGAACTCGGATGTGCCCTGCGCGAAAACCGCGACAGCCAGCACGAACACCACAATGGGCATAAAGGGAACTCCCGGATACAGGGCGCGACAAAGCGCCCGAGATGGTCGCGGAATCGGGTGAACCGTCACCCGCCGCGGAAAACCAAGCTTCGTCGGGCGTTGCGAAATAAACACTCGGTCGCGCTACGACCAGCGGTTTCGCATTCACAACGCCGCCCAGCGCGTATGCCGGGCGGCTATCGTCTGGACGACTCCGGGGAATTCACGACCACACCATAACAACGAGTGCAGGCGCGGCCAACGCGATTTTCAGTGCCCCCGTAGGCGGGCTATGGCGGCGCGGTTCGCGGACGGATCGAGCGTTATGGCCGCCGCCCACACGTGCGCCGCTACGGCACGCTGGTCGAAGAGGGTGATCCAGCTGTCGGTGCACTGGCGGGTGTCGCCCACCGAGGTGGGCGTCGGTCCGAGTTCGGGCAGGTGGGTGTATGTCAGCGACGTGTAGGTGCGGCCGCGGGCGTCGAATATCGTTGCCGCGCACATGGGATCGGCGGTGGCGCGTTCGCTCGATCGGCCTGCGATCGCGGCTTGTATCGCCTCGTGCGGGCCGGTGAACATCTCGCCCATCGTCAGGTAGGCGAGCCCGAACGCCCACATGCGGCCGGTGAATCTTCGGATCAGCCATTCGGCCGAATCCAGGACGGGGGAGCGTTCGGCGTCGGGATCGAGGACGATCGGAGTGTGGGCAGCGTCGTGCGCGGTGGGGCTTCCGGTGCGGGCGAATCCCCAGAAGTGCACGGTGTCGCTGTCGGCGGCGTCTGCGCGACGCTCGGCCAGCATGGCCGCGAGTAGTGAATCGATCGTGGCGCTGGGTGGGTATCGGATCGAGGAACTCGTCGGCTTGCGCGACTTGTCCTGTGGTCGATTTCGTCGATCGGGCATTTTCGCTCTCTGTAGGGGCGTGGAAGCGGTCAGGCCAACTCACCCGGCCGGGGTGGTCCGGTGATCTGTGGTGCGTGCTCCGTGTGCGGGCAGCAGAATGTCCCAGAACTCGATGCGCACCGCGTCCCACAGCCGGAAGTGGCGCGGGAACCACTCGCGGACCTGCGCCAGATCCGGCAGTGCGCGCTCATCGAACGCGACGAATCCGTTCTCGCCCAGCGGGATCGGCACGGTGTCGCCGTTGTTGCGCAGCCGGTAGGCGGGTGTGGGATCGGCTTGGTCACGCAAGAACACGATTTCGATGCGACTGCCCACCACCCGCCAACCGGCCTGTGCGGTTCCCGTTGTGGTCCGATGCAATCGACTCACCCCCGGAAGGATTCCGGTGGGGCCGCCAACGCCGACAATCGTTCCAGCACAGCTTGAATCGTGCGCACGTCGAGAGCGCGGTCGGCGTTGTCGTGTCCGTCATGGGACGGGAACCGGAGTCCTCGGGCGGCGGCGCGTTCCCGGTGGCTCACCGCCTGCGGTATCAGGCGACCGGTGATGACGAGTGTGCGGTACGCCGCCGCCTTCCACGCACACCGCTCGATCCGGCAGGCCAGGTGCGCCCGCATCTGCTCGTGTGCCAACTGCACATCGGCGCGACGGCAGATTCCGGGCGGAACGAGGAGGCCGTCCGTGGTCTCGCGACGCCCAGGCCGGTGCGGCCCGGTGCCGTGAATCATCGGCTGTTGATCGCAAACCGGCGCCGACGCGCGGGAATTCGTGACGAAATCGAGTTCTGTTCCGTGTTGTTCGGGCATGTGCATATGCTGCGAACGTGCTCACGACGGGGTGCTCGAATCGGCCGGTGCCCGGCAATCGGCGCATACGCGCTGAGCGCTTCCCGAGTGCGCGGATGTCGATTCTCGCCGTGGGAAAAAGCAGGTCACACCGTGGGACAGCAGGGGAGGACACAGCGGAAATGGTCGGGACCAAGTCGGACGTCAGCCGGACGACGCTGCCGCGTCGCCAGTTGGGCCGCGCACTGCGCGACGCCCGTCAGGCCAACGGCTACACCCTCGAGCAGGTAGCCCAGGTCCTGGAGATCAGCCGATCGGCGCTCGGACGGCTGGAACTGGGGCAGAACGAGAAGATCAAGGTTCGTGACATCGAGTTCATCTGCCAGTACTACGGGCTGCCGGAGGACCAGACAGAATATTTGAAGTCGCTCGTTGTCCACTCCGGTACGAAGGTGTGGTGGCAGGATTACCGCAGCCTGATCCGCCCCGGCTTCAACACGTATCTGCAGTTGGAGGCGGCGGCAACAGAGCTTCACTTCTTCCAGTCGTTGGTCATCCCTGGACTTCTGCAGACCGCCGACTATGCACGGAACGTAGAAGCGTATCCGCCGACTTCCACTGTGGATGAGATCGAGCGACGTGTGGCTCTGCGAGTGAAGCGATCAACGATACTCACCCGCCGCCACAGGCCGATGCGAGCGGAGTTCCTACTGCATGAGGCAGTGCTACGGACTGTGGTCGGTTCCGCTCGAATTATGGCGCGGCAGCATCATCATATTGCGGATTTGAGTGCGCAGGAGAACGTCTCGATCCGGGTCGTGCCGTTCACGGCTGGCTTCCCAGCCGGGTCGGCGATACCGCCATACATAATCATCGATTTTTTGCACAACGAGCCGTCTGTCGTATACATCGAAGGTGCCGTCGGCACAATGATCTTCGAGGAAGATGACGATGTAGCGCGATTTCGGGACATCTTTGAGGCCCTCCGTGGTGCTGCTCTGCAAGAACAACCATCGAGAGATTTACTGCGAACCATGGCAAGGAGATACGAGCAGTGACCAGCGACCTACCTGGAGCGCAGTGGTTCAAGTCGAGCCACAGCGGTGGTGGCGAATCGTGTGTGGAAGTCGCTTGGCTCGACTCTGGTCATGTCGGAGTCCGTGATTCGAAGAACCCGACCGGACCGGCTTTGACCTTTACCCCGGGAGGATGGGACGCCTTCACCGCATGCGTCGCGGATGGTGCGTTCAACCAGTCATTCTGATCTGTGCGGCAGTGGGAGCGAACAGACAAGTGCCGGGACTCCGGCCGCCATGCCGAACTTGAAGAGGGACGATCGAGAGACTTGCTCGGAGTATGACCAGGAGATGCGAACAATGATCATCGACCTATCTGAAGCGGAGTGGTTCAAGTCTGCCCACAGTGGTGAGGCCGATGCGTGCGTCGAGGTCGCGTGGCTCGAGGCCGGACACGTCGGTGTCCGTGATTCGAAGAACCCGACCGGTCCGGCGCTGATCTTCGCGCCGGGCCAATGGGACTCCTTCACCACGTGCGTTACGACTGGCACTCTGATCTGTGAGTCGGCGTAGACAACAGACAGCCCGGACCTCGGCTCCGTAGCCGAGGTCCGGGCTGTATCCGTCACGGCCGATGACGCAGGTCAAGCGCTATCGGTGCGTCCGATTCAACGGCGGCTGAGCCAGACTGCTGCCAGCGGGTACGGGGCAACAATCGGAGTCCCGGCGATATTCACCGTTCCGCTCCAAAGCCCTTGCCGGGGGTCGATGTCATGCAGATCGAGCCCAAGGGGCACGAAGTCGAACGAAATGTACGTCTCGTCAGGGCCGACCGGCGTCTGATGCCCTCCCCGGCTGGACCCGCCACAGGCCAGCTCCACCGTCCTGCCATCCACAAAGACTTGCAGATCGCAGTTCTCGATCGGAGACCCGATTACATTGGAGGGGCCCCGCCCGATGTGATAGGTACCAGGCGGGATAACACCGTTGCGCGGAAACTCCGGATCGTCAGCGGAGGCGACGGCGGGAGCAACGGAGAACGCCGCGGCAGCCAACGCAAAACCGGCCACGATCTTGCCGAACTTCATGATTCCAACCCCTTCGAGAATTCGTCGAACTCAGTCGTATGTCCTAGCTTTCGTCGAGCTTGTTACTGCCCTGCCACCATAGATCCGGCTCCGACCTCCCTGCGCCCAAACGTGCAGAGCATCTCCAGACCCGGTCCGCTGCCGAGTGACGCGGCCACGCACAGAGCACATCTCGACCAGCGCAGGCAGGGAGCGTCAGACAGGTCGTCTGCTACTGTTGGCGCACTTGAGTCGTCACGGGTCGAGAGGGTGGGGATGAGTCGTCGAATCCTGTTGGCACTGCTCATCGGAGCGCTGGCGACCGGAGCCGTGGGTTGCGGGGAAACCACGAGCGGATCGCCCACGACGGGTTCCAGCACCACTGCGGCACAGGCTCTGTTCAATCCGTGCACGGGGATTCCTGACGATGTGCTGCGGGCGGCCGGGCTTGATCCGGCAACCGAGGAGCCCGGCATCGCAGGTGTACACCAGTCCGGTTGGGAAATCTGTAGCTGGGATGCACCCAATTATCTAGTCACGGTATTTTCGACTGGCCGTAGGGTCTCAGAGTTCGAAAGCAAAACGGGGAACGTCGAGTTCAAGGACGTCACAGTTGCGGGACGCCAAGGCCGACAGTTCAAGGTCGAGGGCGCAACGAAAGATCTTGGCTGCGACATTCTCTTTCCAGCATCACAGGGTGTGATCCAGTTGAGGATTCTCAACAAGGCTGCTGCGTTGGGTAACCGGGCCGACGACTCCTGTGCCATCTTGTACCGGGTGGGCGAGTCGCTCGTGCCAGTATTTCCGCGTTGATCGGGGAGGGGCGGAGTATGGGCCAGGATAACGTCAGTCAATGGCGTCAGTTGGTGGACAAGGCGCGAGCTGGGGAACTCTATCTTGAGGATGCCAACGCGGCAATCCTTTGCGCGGCCGCTTGTGATCAGCGTTTGGACAGTCTCGTGAAGCTGTTGGCGGTTGCGCGAAACGCGCAGAACGCTACCGGCTTCGGAGATTTCGTGATGGCCAGTGACCTCGTCAAGAAGTTCTCATAGCAGGCGACCGGGGAGGACCACTCGATCGACCAGGTCATCAATGAACACATCGAGACCGTGAAGAACATACGTGAGGTCATGGCGATCTCGTTCAAGCGCATCACCGGGCAGGACATCGAGAACGCAACGCAGTTCGCGAACGCAACTGATCAAGTGGGCTGATGAGTAGCCGCTGCCAGCGGCGGAGGCTTCTCGGGTCCAAATTTCTATCAGCAGTCACCGGGGTGATCATGAACGATGAACTACTTGATGAAATCGCTCGATTCCATGCTTATACCAAGGCGATCTCCGGTCTGATGCAGGAGGTTTTCGCCGCCGCGCCGCCCCGGACCACCGGTCGTGACAACACGGGAGTGGTCGAAGCTACCCTCGCCGAGGCGGGCGAGCTGATCGACATCGTCATTTCCGACAACTGGGCGCGGCGCGTCGACCGAGGTGAGATCGGCCCAGCTGTGATCGACGCGGTCAAAGATGCCGAGCAGCAACGTTTCACGTCAACGATGACCGCCGCAGTCGACAACGGAGCCATCGATCGGCTCGAAGCACTCGACATGAACGATGTCATCCCGACGAGAATCGATCCACCAGCACCACCGCGAGGGCCCATGGTCGGCACCCCGCAGCTGGTAGAAGAGACCCTTCAAGCCGTGAGCGGCCGCACCGACGCAAAGCGCGACCAATCCGTTGGAACGGTCGAAACGGAAGATGATCTCTATACGTCGGTCACCCTGAGTCGCAGCGGCATCGTCGACTGCGTCGTCCGTATCCCGTGGGGGTTGGACGCCGGAGGCAGCATGATCGCCTGGGCTGTCAAACAGGCCTATGACGAAGCGCATCGTCTGCTGGCCACTGTGACCGATGCATCCGCCGACACATTGAGAACCTTGATGAACGATGCCATCCACGCCCTGGCATCGCTGCAGAACCAATCGCCCAGGGGGAAATCGTGAGTCCCGGAAAATTCGAAGTCGCGCTCGACTCATTGCGCGCAGACGCGAGTGTCTGGGCTCGTGAGTCGGCCGCGATGTCGGATCTGGGGGGAAGGTTGGATGCATTGCGATTCAACCGTCTTCAAGCCGGATTGTTTCAGTTCATCGTCGACGCCAATGACGAACTCGTCAGCAAGATGTCGGACCGATCAGCCGCGGCGTCTCGGCGGTTCGCCGAGGTAGCCGATACCCTCCGCTTCTGTGCTGACACATACGAGGCAGAGGATGCTGCGGGTAAGCATCGCATCGACAACGTCTGGTAGGGGAGGTCCCGTAATGACTTTTGACGTCGCATCGTACGATTCGGTGGTACATGAGCTCGAGGAATTTTTGACGAAGATCGACGAAACGATCAAGGTCGATGTGCCCTATGCTGAGGGCACCGCTCTTGACCTTCCGTATGTTCGTCTGATTCCGTCGGTCCAGCGGGCGGTCAAGGTGTGTGCCGACAAAATCGTCGAGGTCTGCAAGTGGATGTGGGAGAAGATCTACGAGATCGTACAGGGGATTCGCGCGCCTTACGATATGTACTTGCGCAGCGGCGACTGGGCGGCAGTACGCAATGTTGTGACAAGCATCCAGGGCGAGATCGACCCCAATAATCTGCAGGCCAATCGGACATGGAAAGGTGCGGCGCAGCTTTCGTACCTCAAGACGAGTACGTCGCAGAGCGCTGCTTCCGGGAAGATGGGAGATGTCTCCGATAAGGCCAGGAGTGCGATGATGGAATGTGCCGTCGGAGGCCTGACCTTCTATAGCGGGATTCTGGTCATCTGCGCGAGTTTCCTGGGCGGCCTTGCCAGGGCGCTCGGAGAGTTGATGAGTGGCATCGGCGCACCGATCAGTATCGCTGACATCGCTGCGACATCAGGATTGTCCGCGGGTCAACTATGGGCTGCGGTCACGCTGGTGACCACTTTCGTCGGACTGCAAGCGAAAGCTTTCAGCGAGCTGAATGCTGCACTGTCCGATAACAGTACCTTCCCTGGAGGGTGGCCGGATTCGCAGGCGTCGACATTCGCCGACGCCTCGGTGGAGGGGGATGGCGAATCCAAGTGGCAGCTGAGCTGAACGAGGGCGAGCGCAGGCGTAGACGGATCGAGAGGTGGGAACTTGGGGTCCGCTTGTTCGGCCTCATCGTGGCAGCCGTTACTCCCACCGTAATCGGATGGGCGCTCACCTCTACGTTCGTGGGCGAATGGGTGGGCGTCGGGGCCGCGCAGCGCGGAGCAATCATATTCGCGTTGGCGGTGCAGGTGTTCGGGATTGCGGTCAGTCGACGGCAGCCACCTGAGGGGCGGATGCGGGCGGTGGTCCGCGGTTTTTTCGTCAGTGCGTACGCGGCGGTGGCGGTAACGGGAGCGGCGGCGGTGATGCGGGGCTTGATGGGCCAGGTCGAGAACTGGGAGATATGGGCAGCTACGCTCTATCTGGCGCTCATCTTTTCCCTTCTCGCCGTGTTCGAGCAATGTGTTAAGCCGTCACGACCGTTCGGTGCGTCACGGGGTGGCGGCGACGGCGAATAAGCGTTCACGCGGGGCTGGGGTCGGCCGCGTCATACCCGGCGCGCTCGGGTCGGAACGCTTTCGTCTGGGCCGCCCCACACACTCAGCATATCCCTGGACCAGCGCAGGAAGGTTCGACTGGCTGCTCGTCTGCTAGTGTTGGCGCACTTGAGTCGTCACGGGGCGAGAGGGTGGGGATGAGTCGTCGAATCCTGTTGGCACTGCTCATCGGTGCGCTGGCGACCGGAGTCGTGGGATGCGAAGACACCACGAGCGGATCGCCCACCACGGGTTCCAGCACCACTGCGGCACAAGCTCTCTTCGATCCGTGCACGGGGATTCCCGACGATGCGCTGCGAGCGGCGGGCGTCGATCCGAAAACCGAGGAGCCCGGCATCGCCGGTGTGCATCAGTCCGGCTGGGAAATCTGTAGCTGGAAGGGATCGAAATACTCCATCACGGTGTACTCAACAGGTCGTACCGTGGCGGAGTTCGAGGGCAAACCTGGAAACATCGATTTCAAGGATGTCACGGTGGCTGGCCGTCAAGGCCGTCAATTCAGAGTCGAGGGCGCCTCGAAGAATTTCGATTGCGATGTGCTTTTTCCGGCAGCTCAGGGCGTCGTGCAGGTAGCGACGATGAACAGGGCTGGACAGGACAATCTCGAAGATCCCTGCACAGTCCTGGATCGTGTCGGGGAGTCGATCGTACCGGTACTACCGCGTTGAGCAGGGAGGGCTATGAGCGAGGACAGTGCATCGGTGTGGAGTCGACTCGCCAGTCAAGCGCGGGGAGGGGAACTATACCTTGACGACGAAAACGCTGCATTTGCTTGCGCGAAGGCGTGTGACCAGCGAATCGCTGATCTAGAAGGGATCCGCGACCTTTCCCGCAGAGCGCAGAATGTCAGCGGTTTCGGTGGCTTCGATATGGCCCGGGGCCTTGAAACAAAATTTATCAAACAGGGTACTGGGGACAGTAATTCGATCGACCAGATCATCCTCGAGCACATCGAGACCGTGAAGAACATGCGCGAGGTCATGGCGATCTCGTTCAAGCGCATCACCGGGCAGGACATCGAGAACGCGACACAGATCGCGAGCACCACTGAGCAGGTGCGGTGATGGGGAACCCGTACGGTGGTATGCCGCAGTTCCAGCTGGATCAGGGGCTGGGCTCGGCTATGTGGCGCAGTCTCACCGATTGGATCGCGGGCGAGGAGTTGCAGCCCGATGTCGATGTGGCCGGGGTGCAGGACAAGTACAACCGGCAGCGTGACGGTGTGCGGAGCCGGGCCTCGGATGTCGGGTTCCAAGGTGACTTCCGGCCGAGGGACGTTCTCGACGCGGATGAGTTCGAGCGGCACGATGTCGCCACGTTGCGGCAGAAGGTCGACCAGATCGACTTGAAGGCGGTGAATGATCTGGTGACCGCGTGGAACACCATCGCGGATCGGCACCGGACCTCACTGGAGACCTTCAAGACGGCGATGGAGCGGGCCACCGATGACAGCGTATGGCGGGGTGAGGCGCGTAATGCCGCAGCGAGCGCGGTCAGAGACTACGCCACCCAAGGTGCACAGGTCTCGAACGCCGCCCGGTTGACCGGGAACAAGTTGGCGGAACTGCTGACCGGGTTGGAGCCGACCAAACAATTGGTCCCGCACGCGCCGGAACGTCGCAGCGGATGGGACAACGTGCGCGCCTTCGTCGCCGGTCGGGATTGGCGCAACGATGACGTCGCCGAGTACAACGCGAAGACCGAAGCATTGCGTGTGCTTCGAACCGTGTACGCCCCGGTGGTCATGGAGTCCGATACCAACGTGCCCGTGATCCCGCGTCCGGCTTCCGCCACGAACCCAGGTGGCATCGGCGACGGCAGCAGCCCGCGAGGCACGAACAATGGCACCGGTAACCCGTCGGGAACTTCGTCGCCCAGTTCGGATCGCTCCGGTACGAATTCCACCGAGGATCCGACGACTCAATCGAGCAACCAGCCCTCGGACGACGACTCGAAAACGTCGGAGTCGGCCAATACCGACCCGGCGTCCACTACGCAGGACTCGACCACACCGGCTTCCACCACGCCCTCTTCGACAGCACCCGCCTCGACGACTCCTACGCCGAGCACATCGCCGACCAGTCCTGGCAGCCCGCATCTGAGCGCGCCAGGCAGTCCGGGAAGTCCGAGCGGCCCGGGTGCGCCCGGTGTGTCGGTGCCGTCGAAAGGCACACCGAACAGCGTCAACGCGGTCCCGGCTGCCGCGCGAACAGGGACCTCTCCCGGCCGCGCCGGTACGAGCGGAATG
The DNA here is from genome assembly GCF_053603155.1 of Nocardia sp. NPDC004260. NCBI lineage: Bacteria > Bacillati > Actinomycetota > Actinomycetes > Mycobacteriales > Nocardiaceae > Nocardia > Nocardia sp. NPDC004260. Next base: position 12,933 of record NZ_JBSGEZ010000008.1, read on the forward strand.
GGCGGAATGGCTCCCGGTGCGCGCGGCGGCAAGTCCGATGAGGAATCCACCAAGGGCATTCCGGATTACCTGATCACTCAGGAGCACGGCAATGAGCTCATGGGATTGGACGAGTTGCCCGGGACGGTGCCGCCGGTCATCGGGGACAACCCGCGATAAGGACGTCGCCGATGCCCGAGGTGCAGAACTGGCGGTTCACCGCGCTCGAATTCCGGACACTGTGGGAGTCCACCGGCCGGGATGTGCTGCCGTATCCCTTGCAGCACCAGTACATGACGGAATTCCGGTCGGAGAGTCTGCGGTTGCGGCAGGCGGCGGCGCAGTCGCTGCGCCCACGCATCGATGACGAGTTGTTGCGGGCGGTGGAAGTGCTACTGGCGCCGGAGGCCCGGGTGGAAGTGGCCGGTTTCGCCGGTAAGCGCCGCAAACGCAGGCTGCGGGCCCATGCGGGGGTGCACTACGAGCACGGCGCGGTCGCGGTGCAGGAACCGGGACCGGACCCCGAACACGGCGGTGACGTGGTGCTGACGCTGTTACCCGCCGGTGCGGTGGCGCGAGCCGTGGTCGACGTTTTCCCCGTCTGCGGCCCGGGGCAGGGGAAACAGTTGCAGGCTTCCGCAGAGGAGTTGGCGCGGCCGAGGCCGCCGGTCCGCGACGCTTGGCGACCGACGCCGCGGGAGGAGTTCGAGCGGTTCTTCACCCGGGCAATGACGTTGATCGGTCACGTCGGCGTTTACGCGATGGGTAGCGTCGACAACCGGCATACATACGGCCGCAAGGATTTCCAGCTGAACGACGTCGAAAACGACGGTCGCTACGTCACGTTCGGCGCGGATCTGCTGACGATCAAACCCACCACCCCCGAGCGCATCGCCGCCACCCTGCAACAGATGATCACCAGAACGGTCAAGGAAGTGCGCGACGGGGTCCATTTACCGTACTGACCCGAACTCTTCTCGGACATAACCGAACGCCCGCGCGTCGTCCCGGTGCAGGCCGGGACCCGTTGCCGGACCCGGGATCGCACCCGGGCGACGAGCGGACGTTCGGTTGTGGGTGGGCGCTCCGCCGGAGGGGGGCGGCGGATGTGACGCCCGTGTCCCGCGGGGTCCGGACCGCGGGACAGGCGGAGGGTCAGACGTTCGCGTAGGCCAGTGAGGGGACGCGCTGGATGGCGAACGAGGACCGCAGGTAGAACCACCAGGTAATGGCCGCCATCACCAGGAACGCACCGGCGTAGGCCCAGAACGCGGGGGCCATGCTGTGCAAGTGGGTGTTGGACAACCGCAGCGCCTGCTGTAACAGCCAGCCACCGGAGGCGCCGACCGCGCCGATGACGCCGATCGCCGCGCCCGCCTGACGTTTGGCCGAGGCCGCGGCTTCGGTGAGGTCGAGGCCGTGCTCGGCGGCGTACTTCTTGGACTCCGCGCTGAAGATGGTCGGGATCATCCGGTAGGTCGAGCCGTTGCCGATGCCGGTGAGCACGAACAGCAGCAGGAACGCGATCAGGTACAGCGGGAAGCTCTTCAGCTCCAGCCCGGCCATGATCAGCGCGACCGCGACCGCCATGCCGCCGAAGACGTACAGGGTGATCTTCGCGCCGCCGACCTTGTCCGACACCCAGCCGCCGAATGGACGGCTGAACGACCCGACCAGTGCGCCGAGGAACGCGAGGTTACCGAGCGTGGTGATCCAGCCGATCTTCGCCAGGTCCGGGAAGTTGGCCTTGATCAGGGTCGGGAAGGCGAAGGAGAAACCGATGAACGAGCCGAAGGTGCCGATGTAGAGGATCGCCATCACCCAGGTGTGCCGGTTGGTGAGCGCGCGCCGGTAGGACTTCCCATCGGACTTGGCGGTGCCGATGCTGTCCATGTAACGCAGCGCGCCGAACGCGGCGGCCAGGATGAACGGCACCCAGACCAGCACCGACAGCGTGATGCCGAAGCGATAGCCGCCCGGATCCTTGGCCATGATGTGCGTGCCGAGGGTGATCAGCAACGGCAGCACCAGCTGGGTCTGGGCGACGCCCAGGTTGCCGCCCGCGGCGTTGATGCCCAGCGCCGCACCCTTCTTGCCCTCGGGGAAGAAGAAGTTGATGTTGGCCATCGAGGAGGAGAAGTTGCCGCCTCCGACGCCCGCCAGCGCCGCGAGCAGCAGGAACACCCACATCGGCGTGCCCGGCTGGTTGACGAAGTAAGCCAGGCCGAGTGTGGGAAGCAGCAACATCCCCGCACTGAACACGGTGAACGCCCGGCCGCCGAACCGGGGAACGGCGAACGTGTACGGGATGCGCAGCGCGGCGCCGACCAGGGTGGGGGTGGAGGTCAGCAGCAGCGCGTTGCTCACCGCGGTGGGGTTGCCCTTGCCGAGTCCGGCGAGGAAGTCGAATCCGGCGGCGCCCATGCTGGTCACCACGGTGCCCCAGATGACCCAGATGCTGAAGCCGAGATTCTCGGCGAACACGGAGAAGATGAGATTCTTGCGCGCGGTTTTCGCACCGCCGGATGCCCAGAACGCCGGATTGTCGGGATCCCAGTGGTCGAGCCACCGGCCACGTTTCTGATATTCGAAAGTCGTTGGCTGCGACTGCTGGCCGGTGGCTGCTACGGCGGTCATCGGCTTCCTCTCGATTCGGCTCGACCGGCCCTCATCGCGGCGCAGTGCCGCCGGCGGCTGTCGAGTGCCTAGCTACGGTCGAGACAAAGGTATGAGCCGCTTGTTGCGTCCCCGTGGCCCTCGATGACGTTCCCGGCAAATCCGACTCACATTGCGCGGCCGGGAATGGTGACCACTTGGTTACCTGACGCCGTTTATCGCGCGTCCGGATATTCCGCGATGAGAGAGTTGAGGAAGCAGCGTGTCGCGGAGGCGGCCCGATCGGGATCGCCGTCGATCACGGCGTGCACGAGCGCGGCGTGTTCGTCGGTATAGGAGTCATCCGATTTGGCGGTCCGCGCGCGGATGACCTGTTCGATGATGGGCAGCAGCGAATCGTAGAACTCGAGATACACCGCGTTGTGGCTGGCGACGACGATCGCGCGGTGCAACTGGACGTCCGCCTCGATCGCGGAGGCGGGGTCGTCTTCCCATTTCTTGTCGCGTTCGGCCAGCAGGCGCAGCAGGTTCGCGATGTCGGAGTCGTCGCGGCGGCGCGCTGCCAGGCCCGCGGCGGTGACGTCCAGCGCGAGGCGCAGCTCCAGCACGTCGCGTTCCTCGGCGTCGGCGAAATATTTGCCGAGAGTTCCGCCGAGGTCCGATGCGGCGATCACGTACGTTCCGGAACCTTGGCGACGCTCCAGCATGCCGGCGTGCACGAGGGCCTGGACGGCCTCGCGCACCGTGTTGCGGCCGGTGCCGGTGAGCTCGGTGAGCTCCGGCTCCGTGGGAATGCGGGAGCCGATCGGCCAACGGCCGGAACGGATTTCGGCACGCAGCTGCTCGGTGACCTGGGCGATGAGGCTGGTGCGCCGGACGGGTTGCACCCCGACAGAGTACCGCCCATCACAAATCATTGCCGCCCTTCATCCGGTCATCCTATGATTTCTCGGTGTCTGTGACCCTTCCCGAAACCGAGGCTCGCCAGGAATCCGTCCTTGTCGAGCGCCGTCGACTTGCGCTGATCGAGGGCCGGGCGCTGGTCCTGGCAGCCATCGTGATGTCGGCGCTCACCCTACGAGTCGCGGTCACCGCGTTCAGCCCGCTCGCCGAGCGGATCGGCGCCGAAATCGGTTACGGCACCGCCGTTGTCGGCCTCTTCGGGATGCTCCCCACCGCCATGTTCGCGCTGTCCGGGCTGCTCACCCCGGTCATGGCGGTCCGGCTCGGGCTGGAGCGCACCGCGCTGACGGCCATGCTGATGGCGGGCGCGGGCATGTCGATCCGGGTGCTGATGTCGGGCACCGCCGAACTGCTGGTGTTCTCCGCGCTCGCCCTCGCGGGCATGGGTATCGGCAACGTGGTGATCCCGCCCCTGGTGAAGCGGTACTTCCCGGATCGCCTGGCCGGGATCAGCTCGCTGTACATAGTGATGGTGCAACTCGGCACGGTCGTGCCCGCCATCACCGCGGTCCCGGTGGCGGACGCGCACGGCTGGCGCGTCTCGCTCGGCGTGTGGGGCCTGCTCGGCTTCGCCGCGGCGGTGCCGTGGGTGGCGGTGCTGCGCGACCGTCGCGGGCACGACGACGCGGACCGCACGGCCGTGCCGGTGCGGGAGCCGCACAGCGGGCGGGTGTGGCGTTCGCCGATCGCCTGGGGCATGGCGGGCATGTTCGGCATGACCTCGCTCACCACCTACGCGATGTTCGCCTGGTTGCCGAAGATCCTGAGCGAGGCAGGTGCGAGCGCGGCGTACGGCGGAGCCATGGTCGGTCTGTTCGCCGTGGTCGGCCTGGTCGCCGCGCTCAGCGCGCCGACCGTGGTGGCCCGGTTCCGCAATCCGTTCCCCGTGGTGGTGGGTTGCGCGGCGCTGTTCTTCATCGCCTTCGCCGGGCTGCTGATCGCGCCGATGGCCGCGCCGATCCTCTGGGTGGTCGTGCTCGGCCTCGGTCCGAGCACCTTCCCGATGGCGCTGACGCTGATCAATCTGCGCACCCGCACGCCTGCCGGATCGGCCGCGCTGTCCGGCTTCACCCAGGGCGTCGGCTACGCGGTGGCCTGCGTGGGTCCGCTGTTGTTCGGCGTGCTGCACACGGCCACAGGCGGCTGGCTGGCTCCGTTCACGATGCTCGGCGTCGCCGTGCTCGTGCTGCTCGCCGGTGCGTGGCAGGCCTGCAAGCCGCGCGTGCTCGAGGACACCTGGAATTGACGCGCGCGGCCGTCGGCCGGAAATCTCACAGTTCGGGTTGCGCGGCTGTGCGAACAGGGTCAGGATGGGCGCATTCGAATTGCACGGCGTAGCGCGCGTCACACCTCACCGGTCGACGAATTCGAGATAAGCCTTTTCGTGACGCACGGAAACCGTTGCGTCACATGCCGGAAACATTGGTCGAAACTCACCTCCCAGAACCGGTAATCGTGAGCAACCGTTGATTTGACGGTCATTTCGCGCAGCATTTCGGCAATACCCATTTCCTACCGTGGGGCCAACCGACTTTGGGAGGCCCCGTTGAGCACGCTGACGCGTAACCGTCTGGAAGCGCTGGCACGGACGAAGATCCGCAGGCCGCATCTCGAGCACTGGGATGCGGAGGACGTCGCCGCTTGGGAAGCGGGCGGCAAGGACATCGCCCGGCGCAACCTGATCTGGTCGGTCTTCGCCGAGCACGTCGGCTTCTCGGTCTGGTCGATCTGGTCGGTGATGGTGCTGTTCATGCCGACCGACAAGTTCGGCATCGACCCGGCGGGCAAGTTCTTCCTGGTCGCCATGCCGACCCTGGTCGGCGCGTTCCTGCGGATTCCCTACACCGTGGCGACCGCGCGCTTCGGTGGACGCAACTGGACGGTCTTCAGCGCGGCGATGCTGCTGATCCCGACGCTGCTCACGCTGTACTTCGTCAACCAGCCCGGCACCTCGTACACGACGTTCCTCGTGATCGCCGCGTTCGCCGGCTTCGGCGGCGGCAACTTCGCCTCCTCGATGACCAACATCAACGCGTTCTACCCGCAGCGGCTCAAGGGCTGGGCGCTGGGCCTGAACGCGGGTGGCGGCAATATCGGCGTTCCGGTGATCCAGCTGATCGGCCTGCTCGTCATCGCGACCCTCGGCAATGGCTACGCCTCGCTGGTCTGCGCGGTCTACCTGGTGCTCATCGCGATCGCAGGTCTGGGCGCCGCGCTGTTCATGGACAACCTCCCCAATCAGAAGGCCGACCTGTCCTACATGCTGACGGCGCTGAAGGTGCCGCAGTCCTGGGCCATCGCGTTCCTCTACATCGGCACCTTCGGTTCGTTCATCGGCTACAGCTTCGCCTTCGGCCAGATCCTGCAGATCAGCTTCCGCGCGGGCGGCGACACCGTCGCGCAGGCCACGCTGCACGCCGCGCAGATCGCGTTCATCGGTCCGCTGCTCGGCTCGCTGGCCCGGCCCTACGGCGGCAAGTGGGCCGACCGCATCGGCGGTGGCAAAGTAACGTTTTTGACGTTCACCGCCATGATGGCGGCGGCCGTGCTGGTCACCGTGGCCAGCACGCTGGCCGACAACAACAACGGCGTGGCGGGCGGCGGCGTGATGACCGCCCTGGTCGTCGGCTTCATCACCCTGTTCGTGCTCTCCGGCATCGGCAACGGGTCGGTCACCAAGATCATCCCGTCGGTGTTCGAGGCGAAATCCAGGAGCCTGGACGCCACGCCCGCCGCACGGGCGGCCTGGTCGCAGAACACCTCCGGCGCGCTCATCGGTTTCGTCGGCGCCATCGGCGCACTCGGCGGCGTGGGCATCAACCTGGTGCTGCGCACCTCCTACGCGTCCACCAAGTCCGCGACCACCGCGTTCTGGGTGTTCATGGCCTTCTACGTGGTCTGCGCCCTGGTCGTCTGGGCGGTGTTCCTGCGCCGCCCCAGCCTGCGCGGCCTGCCCGTCGATTCCGAGGTCGTGACCGAAGCCGAGACCTTCGTCCTCGAAGCCGAGGCCGCTCAGTCCCAGTCCCCGTCCGCCGGCTCGGCCCGCGCCTGACACCCGATCCAGTCCAGGAGGACCCACAGATGAACCCCACAGTCGCTCGCAAGACCGCGGTGGTCGTCGGCCACGGGATGGTCGGGCACCGGTTCGTCGAGGCGCTGCGCTCGCGCGATACCGAAGGCCAGTGGCAGGTGATCATCCTCAGCGAGGAGCAGCTGCCCGCCTACGACCGCGTCGGCCTGTCGTCCTACGTCGGCGCCTGGGACCCGAGCGCGCTCGCGCTGCCCGGCAACGAGTACGCCGGTGACGAACTGGTCGAGCTGCGGCTGGGCCAGAGCGCCGAGTCCATCGACCGGGCCGCGCGCAAGGTGACCACGTCCTCGGGCGACATCCTCGCCTACGACGCGCTCGTGCTGGCCACCGGTTCCTACCCGTTCGTGCCGCCGGTGCCCGGCCACGACCGGCCGGAGTGCTTCGTCTACCGCACCATCGATGACCTCGACGGCATTCGCGCGGCCGCCGAAGCCGCCGGTCCCGGCGCGACGGGTGTGGTGGTCGGCGGCGGCCTGCTCGGCCTGGAAGCCGCGAACGCGCTACGCCTGCTCGGGCTCACCCCGCACGTGGTGGAGTACAACACCCGGCTGATGCCCGCTCAGGTCGACGAGGGCGGCGGCGCCATCCTGGAGCGCCTGGTCACCGACCTCGGACTGTACGTGCACACCGGCGTGGGCACCTCCGCGATCGAGGCCGCCGACCAGGGCGTGCAGGTGACGCTCTCGGACGAGACCGTGATCGACGCCGGGCTGGTCGTGTTCTCCGCCGGTGTCCGCCCGCGCGACCAGATCGCCCGGGACGCGGGCCTGGAGGTCGGTCCCCGCGGCGGCATCGTCACCGACCTGGGCCTGCAGACCTCCGACCCGAACATCTGGGCCATCGGCGAATGCGCCGCGGTGGAGGGCGTGTGCTACGGCCTGGTCGCGCCGGGCTACACCACCGCGGAGATCGTGGCCGACCGCCTGTTGGGCGGCGCGGGCGAGTTCCCCGGTGCGGACATGTCGACCAAGCTCAAGCTGCTCGGTGTCGACGTGGCCAGTTTCGGTGACGCGCACGGCGTCACCGAGGGCGCGCTGTCGGTGGTGCTGCACGACGCGGCCAAGGGCACCTACGCCAAGCTGGTCGTCTCCGATGACGCGAAGACCCTGCTCGGCGGCATCCTGGTCGGCGACGCCACCGCCTATTCGGCGCTGCGTCCGCTGGTCGGCCGCCCGCTGCCGGCCGAACCGGCCGCGCTGATCTCGCCCGCGGGCGCCGAACTCGGGGCCGACGCGCTGCCGGACGACGCGCAGATCTGCTCCTGCAACAACGTGTCGAAGGGCGCGATCTGCGGGGCGATCGCCGAAGGCGCCTGCGACATCCCCTCGATCAAGAGCTGCACCAGCGCCGGAACCTCTTGCGGCGGTTGCGTTCCCATGCTCAAGAAGCTGCTCGAGCAGTCCGGTGTGGAGATGTCCAAGGCGCTGTGTGAGCACTTCGAGCAGTCGCGTGCGGAGTTGTTCCAGATCGTCCAGGTCACCGGCATCCGCACCTTCTCCGGCCTGATCACCAAGTACGGCAAGGGAACCGGCTGCGACATCTGCAAGCCGACCGTGGCGTCCATTCTCGCCTCCACCTCGAGCGACCACATCCTCGACGGCGAGCAGGCCGCGCTGCAGGACACCAACGACCACTTCCTGGCCAACCTGCAGAAGAACGGCACCTACTCGGTGGTGCCCAGGATGCCCGGCGGCGAGGTCACCGCCGAACAGCTGATCACCATCGGCGAGGTGGCCAAGGAATTCGGCCTGTACGTGAAGGTCACCGGCGGTCAGCGTATCGACCTGTTCGGCGCGCGCGTCGAGCAGTTGCCGCTGATCTGGAAGCGGCTGGTCGACGCGGGCATGGAATCCGGTCACGCGTACGGCAAGTCGCTGCGCACGGTGAAGAGCTGCGTCGGTTCCACGTGGTGCCGCTACGGTCAGCAGGACTCGGTCGGCATGGCCGTGCTGCTGGAGAAGCGTTACCGCGGGCTGCGTTCGCCGCACAAGCTGAAGCTGGCGGTCTCCGGTTGCGCCCGCGAATGCGCCGAGGCACGCGGCAAGGACGTCGGCGTGATCGCCACGGAGAACGGCTGGAACCTCTACGTGGGCGGCAACGGCGGTCTCACCCCGAAGCACGCCGTCCTGCTGGCCGGTGAACTCGACGACGAGACGCTGATCAAGTACATCGACCGGTACCTGATGTTCTACATTCGCACCGCTGATCGTTTGCAGCGCACCGCTCCGTGGCAGGAGGCGCTGGAAGGCGGCATCGATTATCTCGAGCAGGTGATCTGCGAGGACAGCCTCGGCATCGCCGGGGATTTGGAGGCGGCGATGGCTCAGCATGTCGCCGGCTACCGCGACGAATGGGCCGCGGTGTTGGAAGACGACGAGAAGCTGTCTCGCTTCGTGTCGTTCGTCAACGCCCCGGAGGAAGCCGATCCGACGATTTCCTTCGACGAATCCGGGGAGCGGAAAGTTCCCGTCCTGCTCGGACTGCCGGAAGTCCCGGTCGCCACGCAGGGGAAATGACCGCTTAACCGCATGGAAACAGAACGTCGGTACCAATGAGTAAGGCGTTTGGAGGATGACACCGATGACCGTGATCGATACCCCCGGCATCGCCGCAGCAACCACCACTGGGTGGACGCAGGCCTGCCGTCTCGACTACCTGATTCCCGGCCGCGGCGTTGCGGTGTTGCTCAAAGGTGGCCGACAGGCCGCGCTTTTCCTCCTGGAGAACGGCATGCTGTATGCCGTCGGCAATATCGATCCGATCGGCCGGGCGGCGGTCATGTCGCGCGGGATCGTCGGCGATCGCGGCGGCGCGCCCGTCGTGGCCTCGCCGCTGCTGAAGCAGGCTTTCTCCCTCGTCGACGGGCATTGCCTGGACGACGAATCGGCGATGCTGCCGGTGTACGCGGTGCGCGTGGACGACGGCATCGTCTCGATTTCCAACGAGCCGGTGGCCACCGCGCTCGCGTCCTCGGATGGATGAACCCAATGACAACAGTTGACGCGGGTGCGAGCCTGGCCGGATTCACGGTGGGCATCACGGCGGCCCGTCGGGCGGAGGAATTCGCCACACTGCTGGAACGCCGCGGCGCGAACATCGTTTCCGCACCGGCAATCCGCATCATCCCGCTCGCCGACGACAACGAGCTGGAGCGGGTGACCCGGCAGCTGGTCGCCGACCCACCGCAGATCACCGTGGCCACCACGGGAATCGGCTTCCGCGGCTGGATGGAGGCCGCCGAGGGCTGGGGCCTCGCCGAGGACCTGCGCGCGACGCTGGGGACCACCCGGATGCTCGCCCGCGGCCCGAAGGCCAAGGGTGCCATCCGCGCCGCGGAACTGCGCGAAGAGTGGTCGCCGGCCTCCGAGTCGTCCGCCGAAGTGCTCGATCACCTGCTCGCCGAGGGCGTTGAAGGGGTTCGGATCGCCGTGCAGTTGCACGGGGCCACCACCGAGTGGGAGCCGGTGCCCGACTTCTGCGAGGTACTGCGTTGCGCGGGAGCGGATGTCGTGCCGGTGCCGGTGTATCGCTGGGTGCCGCCGGATGATCAGGGGCCGATGGACCACCTGATCGAGGCCATCGTCACCTCGGGCATGGACTGCGTCACCTTCACCAGCGCCCCTGCGGTGGCGTCGATGTTGATGCGCGCCAAGGAGACCGGGTTGCTGGAAGGGCTGCTGTACGCGCTGCGCGGCCGGGTGCTGCCCGCCTGCGTCGGCCCGATCACGGCCGCGCCGCTGGAGGAACTCGGGGTGCCCACCTCGATGCCGGGCCGAGCCAGGCTGGGCGCGCTGGCCCGCCACGTCGCCGAGGAACTGCCCAGGCGGGCCAACCGGATTCACGCCGCGGGCCACATCATCAGCGTGCGCGGCGCGTGCGTAGTGGTCGACGGTGAGGTGCGTCAGCTGGCGCCCGCGCCGATGGCGTTGATGCGCTCGCTGGCCCGTCAGCCCGGCCGGGTCGTCTCGCGCGAGGACCTGTTGGCCGCGCTGCCCGGCGGCGGGGACGACACGCACGCGGTGGAGACCGCCATCGCCAGGCTGCGCGCCGGACTCGGCACGCCGAAAGCGATCCAGACCGTGGTCAAACGTGGGTATCGGCTCGCGCTGGACCCGGCGGAATGTATCGATAACAACCCACGGCCCACCGCGACAGGAGGACCACAGGTGCCCGGTGTCGGAATTCCGACCCGGGCACCTCGGTACATCCAGACTGCGGGGAGCTGGTGACCGCGCCAGCCCTGGTGCTCGTGGCCCACGGGACCCGCAGCACCAAGGGCGTGCAGATGATCGCGGCGCTCGCCGAGGCCGTGACGAAGGAGCTCGGTGCCGGGATTTCGGGGCCCGGCACCGAGACGCCTCGGGTGCGTACGGCTTTCGTGGACGTGCTCGGCCCTTCGCCTTCGGAGGTGCTGCGCGATCTGGTGACCCCGGCCGGGGAATCCGTACCCGCCGTAGTGGTTCCGGCGTTCCTGGCCTCGGGCTATCACGTCTACCAGGACGTGCCGCGTGAGGTCGCCGAGAGCAACCATCCCGCGGTGACGGTCACGCCCGCCATGGGGCCGGATCCCGCGCTCGCGCGGATCATGGCGATGCGCCTGCGTGCCGCGGGTTGGCGCCAGGGTGACGCGGTGGTCTTCGCCGCCGCGGGCTCCTCGGACGCCCGGGCCCGCCAGGACGTCCGGCGCGCGGCCGCGCTGCTGGCCGAACGCCTCGGCGTTCCGGTCCGTATCGGCTACGTCGCGACCGGTGCGCCGCGGGTGCCGGACGTCGTCGCGGAACTGCGCGCGGCGGGGGCGGGCCGCGTGTTCGTCGCCTCCTATCTGCTCGCGCACGGACTGTTCCAGCAGCGTCTGCACGAGGCGGGCGCGGACGGCGTCGCCGAGCCCATCGGCGTGCACCCGGCAGTGGTCCGGTTGATCGCCGAGCGCTACCGGGTCGCGGTGGGGGAGCTGGCGCGGGTTCGCTGAGCATCCGTCGTCCACCGCCGGGACATCCGTGGCGCGAGCACGTCGGCGCGGGCGATCCGCCGCCGACGCTGCTGTACCGGGCCGGCGCGTGACTATCCGATCTCGGCGCGGGCGATTCGGCCGGGACCGGGTGCCGTGGTGCGCCGGGTCTCGCCCGCGCGCCACCCACGCCCAGCGGGAACATTTGCTCGGTCGGCGCACGAGTTCACGCGGCAACCGCTGAATGCGCCTGGCTTCGCGGATCCGGACGAGCGGATCGGCAGCGAGCCCGTCGGGCAGACACCCCGATCTCGCAGGTCGAGCTCAGTTTTCGCGGTGCCGTGGCGATCGAGCCCAGAAATTTTCAGAATTGGTGCGCTCCGGATGTCGAGAACGTCCGGTCGGCTCCGTCCCAGGGATACGAGCGGCTACGGACATGTCGCTCGACGACCCCGACGTAGGAGCGATCACCATGCGACCGACCGAGATCACCGAGATCCTGAACCGCCCGATCAGCCAGGAGCTGCTGGCCCGCGACCTGACCCGCCTGGCCTATGTCGCCACGGACGGCACACCGCGCAGCATCCCGATCGCCTTCACTTGGAACGGCTCGGAGATCGTGCTGTGCACCACGAAGAACGCCCCCAAATTGTTCGCACTGCGCAAGAACCCGATGGTTGCCCTGACTATCGACACCGAGGTCCACCCGCCCAAGATGTTGCTCGTCCGCGGGCGCGCCGATCTGGACGTCGTCGACGGCATCCCGCAGGAGTATCTCCAGATGAACGGCAGCTACGAGATGACACCCGAGCAGCGCGTCGAGTGGGAGGCCGAGGTCCGCTCGCTCTACGACGGCATGGTCCGGATCGTCGTCACCCCGACTTGGGCGAAACTCATCGACTTCGAAACCACCCTGCCGACCCCAGTCGAGGAGTTGATCCGGCAACGGGCCGAACGTCAGCACGCCTGAGAGCGACGCGGCAAGAATGGGCACTACCGATCCGAGGAGAAGATGATGGCCAAGTATCTGCTGCTCAAGCACTACCGAGGCGCACCGGCACCGGTCAACGACGTGCGGATGGACCAGTGGACCCCGGAGGAACTCGCGGCCCACGTCCAGTACATGCAGGACTTCGCCGCGCGGCTCGAGGCCACCGGCGAGTTCGTCGACAGTCAAGCGCTTTCCCCGCAGGGCGCGTTCGTCCGCTCGGACGGCGAGGGCCGCCCGCCGGTCACCGATGGACCATTCGCCGAGACGAAGGACCTGATCGCGGGCTGGATGGTCATCGACGTCGAGACCTACGAGCGCGCACTCGAGCTGGCCGCAGAGCTGTCCGCGGCACCCGGTGCGGGCGGTAAGCCGATCCAGGAGTGGCTGGAGGTGCGACCGTTCCTCACCGCCTTGCCCACGGTGACCGAGTGAACGAGTCTCTGCTGCGGGAGCTCGTGCCCGCGGTGATCGGTGTCCTCGTCCGGCGCGGGGCCGACTTCGCGTCGGCCGAGGATGCCGTGCAGGAGGCTCTGATCCGCGCGCTGCAAAGCTGGCCGGACGATCCACCGCGCGATGCGAAAGCCTGGCTCGTCGCGGCCGCCTGGCACAAGTTCCTCGATGTCGCCCGGGCCGAAACCTCGCGGCGCGGGCGGGAACTCGCTGTGGAGGTCGAGCCGACGACCGGTCCGGTGCCGGGCACGGACGACTCGCTGTGGCTCTATTTCCTGTGCGCGCATCCGTCGCTGTCGCCCGGATCGGCCGTCGCGTTGACGCTGCGCGCGGTCGGCGGCCTGACGACGCGGCAGATCGCGACGGCATACCTCGTGCCCGAAGCGACCATGGCACAACGGATCAGCCGGGCAAAGCGGCGTATCGCGGGGCTGCCGCTCGATCGTCCCGGCGATCTGGCGACGGTGCTGCGCGTCCTCTACCTCGTCTTCAACGAGGGCTACAGCGGGGACGTCGATCTGGCAGCCGAAGCGATCCGCCTCACCCGCCAGTTGGCGGGCTCCACCGACGAGCCCGAGGTCGCGGGCCTTTTGGCGCTCATGCTGCTACACCATGCCCGCCGCGCGTCTCGCCTCGGCCCTGGCGGTCGCCTGGTGCCGCTCGGCGCACAGGACCGATCCCGTTGGGACACCGACCTGATCGCCGAAGGAGTGACGATTCTGCAAGCCGCGCTGGCTCGCGACCGCTTGGGCGAATACCAAGCGCAGGCCGCGATCGCCGCCCTGCACGCGGATGCGCCGAGCGCCGCCGATACGGACTGGGTGCAGATCGTGGAGTGGTACGACGAACTACTGCACCTCACGGGTAGCCCGGTGGTGCGACTCAACCGCGCGGTCGCCGTCGGCGAGGCCGACGGACCGCAAGCCGGCTTGGCAGAACTGAGCAAGGTGGATTCCGATCTGCCCCGGTACACCGCCGTTCGCGCCTATCTCCTCGAACGCGCCGGCGACCTCGAGCAGGCCGCCGACCTGTACGCCGAGGCATCCCGAGCAGCCACCAGCGCGCCGGAACGCGACCACCTCACCCGCGAGGCAGCGCGGGTGAGGCAGTCACTGCGTTCGTGAACGCGGGTTGGTCACCCACACCGGCATCCTGATCGCGGGTGCGAACGCCCCCACCGACGACATGGTGAAGGCCGTCGACGAGCACAAGGCGACGCTGACCGCGCTGTCCGGGGCCGGAGTCGAGGTCTATCCGGTGGTCCCCGGCTTGGCTGCGCCGGATTCTGCCCCCCGTCAGTTTCGCCCACGAGCGGACCGAGCCGGCGAAGGATACCCCAAGGGGTATTGTGACGGTGAAGTAAGAGAAGGAGAAACATCATGGTCGGCGACGAAGACGCCATCGCCTCGGTACTCAATCGGCTGCGCCGCGCGCACGGCCAGCTCGCCGGAGTGATCGCGATGATCGAGCAGGGCCGGGACTGCAAAGACGTGGTCACCCAGCTCGCCGCGGTCTCCCGTGCCCTGGACCGAGCGGGTTTCAAGATCGTCGCCACCGGGCTGCGGGAATGTCTCGCGAACCCCGACGCCGAGACCGCCGATCCGATGACGGTGGATCAACTGGAGAAACTGTTCCTGGCCCTCGCGTGACGCACGCGTTCCGCGACAGTGCCCCCGGCGCCCGCTGAGTCGGCGGTGGCCGACCGGGCGAATGAGCCGGTACGGGCGAGGATTCGCGGTCAGGGACGCTTTTTCTGGCCGGTGTAGGGATTGGCCGGACTCGACGCGACGAACTGTGACCAGGTCTGCGTGCCGTCGGGATGGTCCGGACATGTGTTCAGCCCGGCCCGGAACGTGCTCCCGACTCGTCCCGGAACGGGGAGCGGAACGATACGCCGAGGCCGATGTCGGACACCCTGCCAAATCTGCGCCAACTGTGCCATCGTCAACACCTCCGGGCCGCCGAAGTCGGGTGCCCGGCCGAGCGGCTCGCCCACGGCCAGTTCGGCCACCCGCCGCGCCACGTCGGCGGCGGCGACCGGCTGGAAACGAAAGGACGTGGGCAACGGCGCCACCGGCCACCTCTCGACGGTCTGCAACACCGCCGCGATCAGCTCGTGAAACTGCGTGGCCCGCAGGATCGTGTGCGGCACGCCGCTGTCGATGACGGCTTGCTCGCAGGCCAGTTTGTTGCGGTAGTACCGGAACGGGATGCGGTCGATCCCGACGATCGACACGTAGAGCAGGTGCCGAACCCCGCGTGCGTGCCGCAGCAGGTTCTCGGTTTGCTCGAGGTCCGCGCTACCCGCACGGCGGAAATCCGAGGCCGCGTGCACGATTACCTCGGTTCCCGCTACCGCCTCCGCGACGCCCACACCGGTCCGCAGGTCACCGATGTGCGTGCCCGCGCCAGGGCGACGGGACAGCACCCGTACGTCATGGCCCGCTTCACGCAACCGATCGACCACTTGCCTGCCCAGCGCGCCGGTTCCGCCCGTGACGAGAATCTTGGTCATGGACCACTTCTACCGCCGAAGTCCGCGGGAACGCGCGAGGCCGTCGTCACACGGTGCGTCGCCCAGGACATTCGCGGCATGACGTGGTGGCCGAACGCCGAATCGCCTGTCCTCGTCTCATATCGGCGAAAATGATTGCAGGACTGATCTTCTGGTATCGAGCTCCGAACGCTGACGCGGTGGTTGAATCGATGTCGAGGCGAGTGCAGGAGCCTCTACGACCGGGAGAGGGGACCTGATGCCGGTGGGAGGCGTGGCTCGTGGTGGCGCGAACGCGGTAGGACGCGAGGAGCGGTTGTGCGTGCGGGGCTGAGGCGCCGCACCACCCGTGCGGACACCGGATACGGCGCGTTCCTGTCCTACAGCGGCGAGCGGGACCGTGCGGTGCTTCCGCTGGTCCAGAACGCGATCGAGAAGCTGCCACGACCCTGGTACCGCTTCCCGCGAACGCGCATCTTCCTCGACTACAGCGGTGTCCCGATCGGTGCCGAACTGTGGGGCAAGATCGTCGCGGGCCTGTCGCGTTCCGAGTGGCTCGTCGTGGTGGCTTCACCCGAGGCCGCAGGCTCCAAATGGGTGGACCGCGAAATCGAGTGGTGGCTGGCGAATCGGTCTCCCGAGACGATATTGCTGGTCCTCAGTGCCGGGTCCCTGTTCTGGGACGAAGAAGCCGGGGATTGGGACCGGGCGCGCTCGACCGCCCTACCGCCACGCCTGTTCGGTGTTTTCGCGTCCGAACCCGTATACAAAACGCTCAAATGGCGTGCGGACGCGAACGGAGTCCCGCGTCCGGACATCGACGCCATCGCGGTCGGGATCGCCGCGGTGATTCGCGGCGTCTCCGAGGCCGACGTCAAATCCGAGGGTTACCAGCAGACCAAGCGGAATTTGCGCTGGGCGAGAACCGCCATCGGCGCGTTGGTCATCTTGCTCGTCGTGGCGCTGATCGCGGCGGTCGTGGCTCGGGTGCAGAGCAATCGCGCCGAGGAGCAGGCCAGGATCGCCACGGCGCGGCTCATGGCCTCCGTCGCCGACACCAAGATGGCCACGGATGTCCGCGCGGCCCTGCTGCTGGCCGTGGCGGCGTACCGTCTCGACCCGAGTCCACGTCACCAAGCCGCCCTGCTGCGCGCGAATCTGGCCAGTCCGAAAGTCGCTCGTTACGTTGCGGCACCTGCGGAGGTCACGGCCTTGCAGAGCAGTGCCGACGGTCGAACCGTCGTTGCCGGGCTCGCCGATGGACAAGTCGTGACATGGGCGCCCGGAGGCTCGGTGACGACCTCGGTCGCGCGTTTGCCCGGCGAGATCCGCTCGCTGGCCGTCGCCGCGGACGGCCGGACGGTTCTCGCCACGGATGGCGCTTCGATCACACTGTGGGGCAGCAACTCCGGTCGGCCGGACTTCGGCGTGCCCGGCGCGAGCGAAGTCGATGTCGTCGCCGTATCCGCATCGGGGAAGTTCGGTGCGGTCCATCGCAGGCAGACCAAGGCGGCGGAAGGCACCCCGGGGACGGTCGACATCATCGACAATGCCGCTGGACGGGTTCTCTCGTCACATCCGATCGACCGAGCGGTGACGAGCATGGTGTTCACCGACGACAGGACATTGCGTCTGCTCGAAACCGGCGGCAAGGTACGGCAGATCTCGCTTCGCCGCGGCGCCGACCTGGATCTTTCACCTCTCGACACCGACAACGCCTGCGGCGCAGGCCAAGACGTCGGGGAATTGTCGCCCGATGGGTCCTCGTTCACCTGCGCCGTCTTGCCCGGTATTCCGGTGCCGGTTTTCCGGCTGCGTCCGACTCCGAGCGCCGTGCGCCCAGAGCCCGGATATGTGGGCGTCGCGATGCCGAGGCGGTCGGCTCCCGCCGTGCTCAGCCGCTCGGCGCGGATAGCGGCGGTGCCCAGTGCCGACGCCGGGTTCTATGTAGGGCCCGTCACCGGCGAGCCGAGGCCTCCGGAGCCGCCGCCGCTGATCACCGGTACCGCCGTCGACTTCGACCGGAAGCTACTGCGTTTCCTCGGGACCTCCGAAACGCAGCTGGTTTCGGCGTCCGGGCGATTGATCACCCTGTGGGATCTCGCGCAGCGCGACCGGCTGGCGAAATCTTTTGCGGTGCCGATCGTCAAAGGATGCAATTCTTGTCCGCCCAGCTTGTCGCTGTCCCCGGACGGGCGCACCGCGGTGATCACCGGCCAGGACAAAGATCCGGGAGAATCGGCGCTCAACAGTGACGTGGTGATCATCCAACAGCTCGGGCCGGACGCCTCCCGGCAGCTCTCCATACCGGGGCTATCCGGGAAACTCGCCTGGCGCGCGGATGGCACCATGCTGGCAATCGCCGCGAATCCGGCATCCGGCTACGAGCGACGTGTATCCGCGCACAAACCCCAGGTGGAGACTCCGTTCGAGGTGACGGTCCTGTCCTCGCCACCACCGCAGGTCAGCGTCAAGGCGGCCGGTGTGTCGTCCGAATCACCCACCGCTGTTTCTCTCGACAGCAGGGGACGGGCGTATCTGCACGATCTGGCCACCGGCGGCATCAATTCGGAATTCATCCCGCTGGGCGGCGCGGTCGACACAGACCAGGTCGTCGAAGCGGGAATCGACGCGGCCGGAGAGTTCCTGGTCATGCGCGATGCCGACCACATATCGGTCTATGACTTGGCGCGAGAGCAAAACGCGCACGACATCGACGGCAAGGACGCGCAGTCGGTGCTGTTCGCCGGACGGCATCTGCTGATCCGCCGGAAGGACAGCATCGAGATCTGGGATCGGACCGGCTCGCATCGAGAGCGGACGATCCCGTTCCGCAGTACTCGGAACTCGACCGCGCAGCTCGCCGCCGCTGCGGACGCGAACGTGGTCGTCGCGAAAGACGAGGCAGGCTATCTGACTGTCTTCGCCGCCGACGGCACGAATCTGGGCGAACTCGAGCCTGATTCCGTTTGGCACGTCCCATCCGCCGTCGCCTTGTCCGCTGATGGACGGCATCTCGTGACGGTGAATCCCGGTCCCACGTTCTCCGGCGGCGTCGATGGAACGCTGATCGAACGGGACATCTCACCGGACGCCCTGATCCGGACCGCTTGTGCGCATGCTGGTACGGACCTCACCGGCGCCGAATGGAACGCCTTGATGGGAGTTGCGCGTCCCGCGCAAGCCCGCTGCCCGTAGGCCGCGTTCGACTACCGCCGGCGTTTTGCTCAGTCGGCGCGACCGCTCCTCATGGGCTGGACGGTCTGCCGGTGCCGACCGCACTGTCCGTGAAGCCTGGGTGTGCCGGCGACCGGGTGAACGACGCCCGATAGCTGCTCGGTGGCACTCCGACGTGCCGGATCATGTGCTGGCGCAACGACTCCGCCGAGCCGATGCCGCTGTGCCTGGCCACCTGGTCCATCGGCAGCGTCGTGGATTCCAGTAGCTCCCTGGCGCGTTGCAGGCGCTGGTGCAGCAGCCATTTCTGCGGGCTGAGGCCGGTCTCCTCGTGGAAGCGGCGGGTGAGCGTGCGCACGCTGGTGCGGGCGTGGGCGGCCAGATCGTCCAGCGATAGCGGTAGGTCCAGCCGTCGCAGCGCCCAGGCGCGGGTGTCGGCGAGCGTCACGCCGTTCTCCGCGGGCAAGGGCGCGTCCACGAACTGGGCTTGGCCGCCGGGTCGCACCGGGGTGACGACGGCCGTGCGCGCGGCGGCGTTCGCGACGGTCGCGCCGTAGTCGGCGCGGATGAGATGCAGGCACAAGTCGATTCCGGCCGCCGCGCCCGCGGCGGTGGTGATCGGGCCGTCTTCGATGAACAGCGCGTCACTGCGGACCGACACGTCCGGGTGGTTCGCCGCCAGTTCGTCGGCGAGAGCCCAGTGTGTGGTGGCGATGCGGCCGGACAACAGACCGGCCTGCGCCAGCACGAAGGCGCCGCTGCAAATCGAGGTGACGCGCTTGCCCGCGGCTACCGCGCGACGCAGGGCGGTCAGCGTGGCGGCGTCCGCGTCGGCGCGGCTTCCGGTGCTCGGCACGATGACGATGTCCGCCTCATCGATCGCCGTCAAGCCCCGGGAGACGACCACGTCGAATCCACCCAGCCCTGCGGACAGCACGCCGGGCACGGCGGTGCACACCACGATGCGGTAGCCGGGCTCGCCGTCGACCATCGCCGCGCCCAGCACCGTTTCGGGCATGGCCAGGTCGAAAGCTTTCACCGGAGGAACCGCGACGACGGCGACAGTCTGCATGGCCTGATCCTTGGGATAGTTGGCAATCCAGCCAGTAGCTTACCCGTCGCCGCACCGGCAGGCTGAGTAGCGCACGACCGGCGAACGGCACCCCGAGTGCCGCAGGTCGTGTGGAAACACTTGTCGCAGAGAGGAATACGCATGCCTTCGCATGTCATCGTCGGACGTGGCGCCACCGCTTCGGCCACCGCGGCGCTACTGGCCGGGTCCGGCGACCGGGTACGCATGGTCAGCCGCAGCGGCGCGGGGCCCGAGCACCCGAACATCGAACGAATCGCCCTCGACGCCCTGGACGCGGACGCGCTGACCGCTGTTGCCGAAGGCGCCGAAACCCTGTTCAACATGGCCATGCCCGCGTATCACACCTGGCCGGACACCATCCCGCCGTTGTTCGGGTCCATTCGCTCCGCCGCCGAGCGGTCCGGTGCGAACTACGTGATGCTCGGCAACCTGTACGGCTACGGTCCCGCCGACGGGCCGGTCAACGAGCAGGCACCGCTGGCGGCCACCGGGCCGAAAGGGCGGGTTCGCGCGCGCATGTGGCGGGAAGCGGAAGAGGCGCACCGGGCGGGCCGGGTGCGCGTCACCGAGGTACGTGCGTCGCAATTCATCGGTCCCGGCGCTATATCGGTGTTCTCGCTCCTCGCCCAGCCGAAGATCTCTGCGGGGCAGTTGGCGCTGCTGCCGCAGGAACTCGACCTGCCGCACGCCTACACCGCGGTCGGCGACGCGGCGGCGGCAGCGGTCGCCGTCGCCCGCGACGAGCGCGCGTGGGGCAGGCCGTGGCATGCGCCGAGCATCACCGCGACCGTGCGGGAGCTGGCCGGACGATTCGCCGCGGCGGCCGGGGCGCCCGAGCCGCTGCTGGCGGTCATGAGCGATCGCGAACTGACGCTGCTCGGCCTCACCGACCCGTTCTGGCCGGAGTTGTTCGAGACCTACCACATGTCGCACGCGGCCTTCACGGTCGACGACTCGGCCATTCGCGACACCTTCGGCCTGAAGGCATCCGACCCCGACGAGGTGTTCGCGCAGGTGGTGCATGCGGCTCGAGGGTGATCCGGGACCACGCCGTGCTGGGACCGCACATCGTGGCGGCGCAGTGAGGTCGAGATCTTCGCCGGCAGGTGAGGACCCGCGCCGGCGCTCGCGCGGACATCGGTCAGGAAGGCATCGCCTTCCCCGCGAACTGCTGTCGTCGCAGGAGAGTTCTGGCCAGTTCGGCCGGTTGCCCGTGCTGGTGTCGACGATCGTGTCGTAGGCGGCACCGCGGTCGTGCACCAGGTGGAACTGGCCGCGCGCCGAGCCCGGCTCGCTACGGATTCCAGGGGTCGAGTCCACCGTCGGGATCCAGGTGATCGAGGTTGGCGACGCGCCTGGCCGATCGCATGAGGGCTTCGCGGTTGATGTCGTTCGGGTTCGCGTAGTACTCCCTGGCCGCTTCTTGGTGCATGGTCGCGACCCGGTGGCCGATCGCCCACCGGGTGTCACGGCCCGCGCCGTCCCACTCGTCCGGGGTGATCGCCGCGCGCAGCGCCCGGTCCGAATGCCAATTCTGCTCGACCCGCTGCACGAACGCCTGATCGATGTTCGCGTTGGGGGCGGGCGCGTTGCTGTGCCGGACGAAGCTGTCCGCGGCGATCACCGCCTGGGCGGCGAAGGCATCGTGCGCCTCGTGGCCGACGTGGTTGTCCACCGCCCACGCCGCCGCGATCGCCTTCTGCAACGGCGCGAAGCTGTACGGGTTCTGCGATGCCGTCGACTCCTGGACGGAGTATGCGGTCAGCGCATTGGTGACCCGCTCGTGACTCGCGCCGGAGGACAGCAGGACAGCATGGATGCGCGAATCGGGAACCTTGTTGTCGCGCAATACTTTCAAAGCCCGCGACACGCCGATTTGGGTGTGTATGCCCCCGACCTGCTGGGCCGCGTCGACCGCCACACCACGCCAGTTGGTGCGGGACAGCTGATGCTCGACGTACCCCGCTTCGCGGCTGGCCAGGATCCTTCTGGTGGATCGTTCGATCGTCCGTCGGGTGCTGGAGAGCGGATTGAACGGATTGACCCGCCCGCCCGCCAGCCAGGCCGTTACCGGCGAGGAGTTGATGGTGTTGAGCGTGGAGAGTGGGGTCACCCATCCCATACCGGGCGCGGACTTCCCGCCGCCACCGCCGCCCATGCCGAGGGCGGTGCCGCCGCTGCTCCCGGACTTGATCCCGCTGCCCTGCATCGCGAGCGCGAATCGGTTGGCGATCCAGTCGTTACCCCGGCTGAAACCGCTGCTGAGGCGTTTGAGCTGGAAGACGGCGACGATCTCCACGGTGCCCGCGATGATGATCACCGCCATGACCTGTCCGCGCGCCTGCGCGAACAGATTGCCCATGAACAAGACGTAGACCCCGAGGAATATGGTGTACGCCGTCATTCGTGCCGCCGCGACGAAACTGTCGACGACATTGCGTACCAGGAACGTTTGCGTCGGGCCGTACACGAATCCGCCCGCCGCGAAGCCGAATATCGACATGAACCCGTGATAGATCGTGTCCAGCGCGGCCTTGATGACCTTCATACCGAGGTACATCGCGAAGGCCAGCAGGATGCCGCCGCAGACCAACAGCATCAGGCCCGTGGCGACCTGCCCCATGGAGGGATTCTCGGCCTTCGCGCGCGCGGCGCTGTCTCCGCAGGACTTCAGGCCGCTGATCACCCGGGAGTCGTCACCTGCCGCCACCCCCGACGACCACGCCGATCGGCAGGCGGGCCGCTGGTCCACCGTGTGCCCGAAATTCCACACCTGTAGCGGCTTCCGGGCGAAATTGTCGGCCAGGTCGCTCTGCATCGTCGCCACCAACTGGGTCGGATTCGGGTCGGCGTTCCCGTTCAGACCGGCGGCCACCGAGATCCCGAGATCGCGGCCCTGGGCGAGCAATCCGTGCGAGGACAGCACGTCCGCGAGAGGCTCGGCGAGGAACAACGGACCCAGCAGCGCGACGCCCACCATCGTCACCACCTGCATGGTCGCCTTCGCGTGGTAGCCGCGCGCGATGAACCACGCCACGCAGACCGCGCCGATGGTCGCCGCGGTGACCAGCATGATCGGGGTCGCGATCTGACCGGTGAGCGCGTCGGCCACGCCGTGCAACGCCGCACTGAACATGTCCAGCCACCGGAAGCTCAACGCGTAACCGATCAACCAGATCGCCGTCGTCACGATGGCGATGTAGCCGATGAACTCCAGGCCCAGCACGGCCCACAGAATGGTGGCGCGCGGCTTGAACAGGCTCTCGTCGCCGGTCGCGAATCGGTAGTCCGACAGCGGGATGCCCGACGAATCGTGAATATTCATCCAGCTGAGCCCGTCGATGCCGGAGGTTCCGGAAGTGCTGCCCGCCGCGTCTTGGGCGACGGCCAGCGCACCGAGGAAGCCCGGGAACACGAAGAGCGCGAAGAGAGTGAGGGCGCTCCAGATCGCCCGCCGCCGCCAAGCGCCCGGCCGAGAACCCGGCCACCAGTTCGGCGCACCGGCGAGCAACGCGGTCACGGCTGTGGGGAACTCGCGGGGGACTCCGATCGAATGCCGCTCGGTCGAACTGAGGCCGACAGTGCGTGATCGCACCGCCTGGGGGCAGATGTGCACGAAAGAGTCCTTCGTCCCGTCTCTGGGGGCGCAGTCGACTGCGAATTCCGAAACGGGTTGCACGCGAACGTCGATGGCATCTCGCCCCGTCTCACGTCCTGTATTACAGACAGGGCCGGAAACATCCGCCTGAACGTCCAATGACATTCAGGCGGATCGGGAGTGTACGTACGCACCTCGGCCGTCTACTTACGAAGTGCGCCAAATCGACTGGTATACAGAGCGTTTCAGCGCAATTAGCCGCCTTCGGTGCAGCGCACGTCACCGGTGTCGCGGTACTCGACCTGGACGGCGACCGGGGGAGGACACGCGGTCGTCGATCGCCCGACTTGTCGTACACCAGGTGAACAATGCCGTCATGGCATACGACGAGGAGCTGGCCGAGCGAATCCGGGAACTGATCGCACCCGGCCCCGAACTCACCGAGCGGAAGATGTTCGGCGGACTGGCCTTCTTGATCGGCGGCAATATGGCGGTGGCCGCCAGCGGGCAGGGCGGTCTGCTGGTGCGGATCGATCCCGACGAGGGCGAGCGGCTCCTCGGTGACACGGTGGAGCCCATGGTCATGGGCGGGCGCGAAATGGCCGGCTGGCTGCTGGTCACCGCCGTCGACGACGACGACGTGCTGCGGGAATGGGTCGAGCGCGGCGTCGCCTACGCCCGGACCCTCCCACCCAAAACGAAGAAGTAGCCCGCCTCAGGCCCTGACCTGCCGCCGGAACAGCACACGGTCGAATTCGCGTCCGTACTCGTCGACCGCGACCACGTCCATCTCGCTGGCGAACACGCCCGGCCGGACGTCGACGCGCAGGAACGAATAATTCCGGAAGCGGACCCGCGACCACGGCGCGGCTTCGTCCTGCTTGCCGCCCCCCGGGGTCCACACGTAGCTGTTCGGCACCGAGGTGTCGGCCAGCTCGTTGCCGCGGAAGGTTTCCCGCGACCCGGGCTGGAACTCGTAGCGCGGGCGTCCGCCGCCGCCCACGGTGTAGTAGACGGTGCCGTCGGTCTCCGGGTAGACGATCGAGTTGTCGCCCGCGACCTTCGTCGCCCGCCCGCCGCGCAGCGGATCGGTGCGCTCGTAGACGTGATTGTGCCCCTGCAACACCAGGTCGACTTGGTAGCGGTCGAAAAGCCCGACCCACGCGTCACGCACACCGCCGTCGCTGGCATGCGATTCGGTGGTCGAGTACGCGCAGTGGTGGAAGAAGCAGACGATGAAATCGATGTCGGGGTCGGCGCGATGGGCGGCCAGGGTGCGTTCCACCCAACTCGTCTGTGCCCCGCCGGAGTAGCCGCTGTTCGCCCGGATCTCGTAGGTGACGTCGTTGGCGTCCAGCGAGAGCACCGCCACATTGCCGTAGGTGAACGTGTACGCGGACGGGCAGCCCGCCGGACCGTTGCCGGGGAAGTCCAGGCGCGCCAGGTGCCCTCCGTAGCCGTGGTCGCCGTAGGTCGCCTCCATGTCGTGGTTGCCGGTGGCGAACATCCACGGTGTCTGGGCGGCGCTGGGCTCGATGGCGTTGAAGTAGACGTCCCAGACGTAGGGGTTGTACTTGTCGAAACCGCTCGCCTGCCGCGCTCCGTGCGCCGCGAACTGCCCCGGCTTGCCCGCGCCGGACGGGTCGGCGTAGGCGATGTCGCCTGCGAGGATGTGGAAGTCCGGCCGGGCGGCGGCGATCTGGCGCAGCACGTTGCTCGCGTGCGGCGCGGCCGGATCGTTGTCGGCCTTGTAGTACTTGTCGTCGTAGTCGCCGGGAGCGACGCCCTCCGGCAGCGCGGGCGTTTCGTCGGTGCCCTGATCGCCCATCATGGTGAACCGGAACGGAAGGACCGCGGGGCGTGCGCTGGGCATCGCGGGTGCGGCGGCCCGGATGTCGCCGACGAATCCGTCCGAGGTCCGCCAGCGGTAGAAGTGCGGGACCCGTCCGGGCAGGCCGTCCACCGGTGCGTGGACGTAGAACTGTTCGGCCGCGAGCACGCCGCCGTCGGCGGTGGGCAGCTGGGTGAGCAGGTTGCGCACCTCGGCTTGGACCGTCGCGCCCAACGCCGGTGTCGGTCCGTGGTCGAGATACACCGTGGCGCCCGCCGGACGCCGCGAGAGCTGCGCCGCGAAACGCAACTGGCTGGCCGCGTCCGGCCCGAAGGCGACGCGCCGTCCACCCACCGCGAGCTGGGCCTCGTCGGCGTAGGCGCGCCTGCCGAACGGCGTCGTGCCGACCGCGGCCACCGCTGCCGCCGCGGCGGCGCCGCGCAGCACGTTGCGCCGCGACACCGGGCGACGGCGCAGGTAGGCGCGGTGCCATTCGTGCTGCTCGGGCATGGTCATGTGGGCAGCGAGATGGCCGGGAATTCCGGTGTCCGGAATGTCGCCTGCTGGGTTCAGCGGTGTGGACGGCATACCGCAGATGCTGTACCGGCACGGCGCACGGAGCAACTCGACATCGCACCGCACGCGGGAATACCTCGTGAACAGTCGGATTCGCCGTTCGGGTTTGTTCTATTTGTCGGAAATATGCTGAATGTGTGATGCCCGAACGTATTTCACCGGTGACCGGTCTGGGTTACCGAGTCGAATGGTCGATGGCCAACGGGCCGCGCCTACCGGCCGGGCCGCGGCCGACGCGTCTACGCCGGTGGCCGATCCGTCGCACCCGAGGACTGTTCTGGGTCCGTGGAAGTGCCGGGGGAGAACGGGGAGACCAGCGAAGCGCTCCACGGGCACCCCGGCGCACCCGGCCGCGCGGACCCGGCGGCGGCCGCCAGCGGTTCGTTGTTGCCGGTCAGCTTGCGGACGGTGCGCTCCATCGCGGGCAGGATCTCGGCGATATCGAGATCGGCGTTCGCGAAACGGCCGATCAGCGCGTAGATCATGTTGGTCAGCACGAGCGCGATGTCGGCGGCGTAGTCGGGATCAATATCGGCCAGCAGGGCGCTCGCGGCGGGCAGCACGGCGTCGAAGCCTTGCGCGTCGAGTCGTCGGCCGCCGGGGCCGGACCGCGCGCGATAGTAGGCCTCGAGCATCCGGGGATTCCGTTCCCACGGCTCGAACACGTAACGCATCAACCGCACCAGGCCGTCGGCCAGCGTCTCGCCCTCGATGGACGGGGCAGGGGCGGCGTAGGTGTTGGTCGCCATCCATTGCTCGACGGCGGCGAGCATCAGATCGTCGCGGGTGGGGTACCGCTTGTAGACCGTGGCCAGCGAGACGTGCGCGTTGCGGGCGACCGCGCGCAGTTGGACCGCTGCGTAGCCGTCCGATTCGAGCATCGACACGACGGCGTCGATGATCTTCGCCGTCGAATCTTCGTCTGTCCGGGCCACGTACGTACGGTAATCCAGGATCCGAGCGCGGCCACTCGTCACCACGGCGGCGGGATGCCGATCAGCGAAGGGCGGCGACCGACTGTTCCGGTGCGCCGCCGCCGTCGCTAAGCTGCCAGGATGACGCTCTTTCTCCGCGTCGCGGTGGCGCCCGTGGTGCTCGCCGGCGCGCTGGTGAGTTCGGCGCACGCCGAGGCGACGCCCGGTAGCGACATCACCGCCGTCACCCTCGGCCAGGCGCAGATTCCCGCCGGGCTGGTGCCGTTCGTCGCGGGCACCGATCTGGTCGTTCGCGAGATCACCATCGGCCCCGGCGGCTCCACCGGTTGGCACTACCACCTCGGTCCGGTCTTCGGCTTCGTGCGGTCGGGCACGCTCACCCACCCCGGCCCTGACTGCGACGCTTCGGTATTCCGCACCGGCGAGTTCATCTACGAGCCCGCGGGCGAATGGAACGTGCACGTCGGCCTGAACCGCGGCACCGAACCGCTCGTCCTCGACGTCGTCTACGCCCCACCCGCCGGCGAGCCGCTGTTCGTCGACGCACCGGCCCCGGCCTGCGCGTAGGACCGTTCGGTCGTATGGGCGGTGGTTGCCGAGCCCGATGGCGTCCGGATGTCGGCGAGGTAGATCTACTTGTCCTAGTCCCCGCAGCGATCCGGCGCAGCTTCTGGCTCGCGGTTCGCGCCGCCACGCCAGCTGCGGTATCCGCGGTGCGCGGCGAAAGTTCCGATGACCGCGGTGGCGCACCAGACCGCGATGGCGGTGTAGGCCAGCGGGGCCGACAGGTCGCCGATGGACGCGCCGAGCGCGGTGTAGACGAAGGCGCGTGGGGCCGATCCGATGAACGCGCCGACGGCCATCTGCCACAACGGAACTCCGAACGAGCCGAACACGTATGACGCGAGCGCATCCGAGATGCCGGGCACGAAGCGCTGGCCGACGACGGCCCACAACCCGCGCCGCTCGATCTGCGCATCGATGCGCTCGGCGCGCTGCGCCCCGAGCAGTCCGCGCGCGCTTTCGCGGCCCGCCCGCCGCCCGAGGAAGCTGGTGATGATCGCCGTGCCCACCGCCGAGCCAAGCGTCACGAACGTCCCGACCAGCGGCCCGAACAGCAGACCGCTCCCCGCGGCCAGCATCGGGCCGGGCACGAAGATCGCGCCGAGTACCGCCGAGGCCACCAGATAGGCGAACGGGGCCGCGGGTCCGGTCGCGGCGATCGCGTCGCGCACGCGTTCGACGTCGATCACTCCCGCGATGGCGACCAGATAGAACATCCCGAACAGGAACACGACGAACAGCGCCAGCCGCGCGATGTGCCGCCGCCGTCCGGTGCGAAAGAAGCCGTCGTTGTCCGTCATGCTGACCGCAATCCTTCCTCGAGCTGGCCGGACGTTCACGTCGAGGGTGCACAGTGCCCGCCGCCGGAGCACGGGACACAATCACGAAGCGGGGCTCTACGGTTTGAGCTATCGGCGGTGGCCGACCGGGGTGTGAATCCCGAATCTCCGCGCTTCTGTGGAAACCCGGTCGCGAACCGGCGGGGTCTGTACCCGGCTCCCTGCGCCTTGTCAGGTGCGCACCGTTCAGCTGTTGGGCGTGCGACTGGTGATCGAAGGAGCCGCCGTCGATTCAGGGTTCTAGGTACAGGCGCTCGTTCGGTAGGCGGCGTAGGCCGCTGGTGTCGGTGATCGCTACGGTTACCGCATCGGTGTAGCGGCGGGTCTGGTGTTCCTGGACGAACAGCAGGGCGGCGGTGAGGCAGGCGACGAAGTCGAAACGCATGCCGTGCAGGAATATCGACAGGCGGACGTCGGGTTCGTCGGGCCGTGGGGATGTCACGGCTGCTCCGGTTCGCGGTCGCGGAAGTAGCGGAAGTCGTCACGGCTCACGATCACGGCGGCGACGAAGGTGGAGCAGGTGAGGTAGTCGCAGGCGCGATGCAGGTCGAGGGCTCGGAGCGCGTTCTTGCGGCCGGATACCGGCCAGTGTGGGTTGTCGTGGGTGAATCGGGTCCGCAGTGAATGCGGTCGGCCGTTGGCGTCGCTAGGGAAGAGCCACACGAGACCGTCATCGGGCACGGGACACCACCCGGAATCCCCGATGGTGGTTCGGCATCTGATCAGCCCACGCTCGAATGGCTTTCAGCACAACGCGCCCCGAAGGTCGATACGATCCGCGCGGCGGCACTATCCACTGGCGGATCGCGCCGGAAGAGGCGGTGGGCGAGGGGAGTGCGATCGTCGCTCCGGACCGGCCCACGCTCACGTCCAGCCGGAACAACTCCGCGAACAGCCGGTCGTCGTCCGGCAGATCCGCCACGATGAGGAACGTCCAACGGTCCGAACGTGGATGTCCGACAACGGGTCCGAGGAGTTCGCCCCGGCTCTGCATGTGGGCTTTCGTTGCTTGCCCCAAACGCGTGGGCATCGTCACCGCGCACACGTACCCGGCACGCAGGATGATCCGCCCCAACTCGGGCGGGTCGATCACAGCGGGTAGATCGCACTCGCGCCGGTAGTACTGACACCTGGATCGCGGTGTGTCCCCGAACGATTGCATCGCCATCTGCGCTTCCCTCAGATCTGTTGCTGGAAGTTGCGACTCTGTCCCGGCCAAACCGCTATGCGGACGGCGGAAGGAACGTCGGAGCGCTTCGAACTACGTCCGACCAGGCGCTCACCCAAGGGAACCGCTATCCATCCGTTCTCTGCAAGTGCTCCATGGGTTTTCATAGAGAGTTTTCGCAAACCGCCAGACAGTTTGTCGTGAGTGCCCGAGACTTTTCTCATCACAGGAATCAGTCACGGGCGCAATGGAAAGAGAGGAAGCGTGTCCGACGACATCGAGACGACACTGCCCAGACGTCAGCTCGGCCGGTACTTGCGGGAGGCTCGGCAGGCGGCGAATCTGACGCTCGAACAGGTCGGGCCGATGATGCAGTGGTCGACAAGCAAGCTTCAGCGTGTTGAGAAGGGGCAGTCGCCGAAGGTTCGGGAACTTGATGTCGAGGCCCTATGCCGCATCTACGATGTTGCCCCGGACCTGACGGCTGCCCTCAAAGGGCTGGCGCAGCAGGCGACGGCCAAGTCGTGGTGGCACGCGTTCGACGACTTGATCGAAGGAAATTTCAATCTGTATGTCGGCCTCGAGTCCAGTGCGCACCAACTGGCCTTATACAGGCCTGACATCGTGCCCGGCATTCTTCAGACTCCGGACTATGCGCGCGTGCTCGATCGCGCGTACTTCCCGGACGAGCCGGTAGAAGATCTCGAACGACGAGCGCAGTTGCGACTCAAGCGGCAAGCCCTGATTCACCGCAAGACCCAACCTGCCAGCGCCACAGTCATCCTGAACGAGGCGGCCATTCGTTACGTTGTGGGCGGCCCCAAGGTCATGGGAGGTCAAGCACGGCATCTCGCAAATATGCCGCCTAACGTGGCAATCCGTATCCAACCGTTCTCATCGGGCTTCCCTCTCGGTATCGCTCCCGGGCCTTTCGTCATCCTGGACTTCGGTCTCGACACAAAAGGGCGCGAAGCTGCTCCCAGCGTGGTCTACGTGGAGTCTTATGCGGGGGACATGTACCTCGAACGTGCAAAAGATGTCGGGAGGTATCGTCAGGCGTACAACGTCATCCAGCAGTCCGCCCTGGATGTGCCGACGAGTAAGAGCCTGCTACGACAGGTGGCGAGGGAGTACGACAGTGAACGCTGACTTGTCCGGGGCGAAGTGGTTCAAGAGCAGCCGCAGCGGTGGGGGCAAGGAATGCGTCGAGGTCGCCCACCTGGCAGGCGGCATGGTCGGCGTCCGAGACTCCAAGAACCCGACCGGCCCAGCGTTGGTGTTCACACCCGCCGCCTGGGACGCCTTCACCGCTGGCATCTGACACTTCAAGATCAACGGCACATGGCTGTGACGTTTGCCGAGAAGAGCTCTCCATCATGTGCCGTTGATCTTGATGCTCAGGGTGGGTCGCGGGGGAGGAGGGTGCCCAGGGGGCCCAGGTCGATGTTGAGGTCTTCGGGGGTGAGGCCGAAGTGGTCGCGGAGTTCTTCCATGCGTTGTTCGAGGAGCATGAGGGTGGTGCCGATGCGTTCTATCTGGGTGTCGGTGAGGTCGCCCGCGTCTACGCGGCGGAGTGCTTGGCGTTCCATGAGTTGGCGGAGGAGCTCGACCAAGGTGAGGACGAGGCTGACCAGGCCGCGCTCGACGGATTCCGGGTCGGTGTCGATACGCGGTGGGATGCCGCCGAATTCAGTCATCGCCCGGTGCCTCCAGCGCGTGCAGCGGTCCGGAGAGGGTGCTGATCGAGGAGATCAGCGCCCGCAGCGAGATCTGGACCAGGTCGACGTCCGCGATGGCGAGCTTGATGTCGCCGGAGATCACCACGCCGCCGGCCAGCACCCGATCCAGCAGATCGACCAGCGAGACCCGGCGCTCGTCGGCGACCTCCCGTGTGGCCCGGCTCATGCCGGTTCTCGTTCCACGCCCGCGAACGAATACGGCGGCCACGGGCCGGTGAGTTCGAGTCGGACGCCCGGGAATTCGTCGCCGAGCACCGTGACGACGGTGGCGAAGTCGTCGGTGCGGTCGTCGTCCACGAGGTAGGTCCCGTTGAGCACCAACCAATCACGACGGCCACTCAGCGCCGGGTCGGTCAGCGCCTGACGCCGCCCCGCCGCCGCGTGCTGGAGCAGGCGGGTGTGGATCTCCTCGGCGCGCTGGGCCGCGTCGCGTTCGATGGTTTCCTGCGCGGACAGTTGCGCCCGGCGCCGGGCCAGATAAGCGGCTCCCGCACCCTTGCCTTCGCTCGCGGTGCGGGACTCGGCCACGGCGGCGGTCAGGGCGGCGCGGTCGCCGTAGGCCTTCACGCCCCACTCGGTGCGGCCGCTCACCAGCTCCAGCGCGGCGGCGAAGTCCGCTCGCCGCTCGGTCAGCAGGTCGCGCACGCGGTCGTCGTCGAGGAAGACGGTGGCCAGCCGCAGCGGGACGGTCGGACCTCGTCGCACCAGGGTCGATACGACGGCGTCGTGCGCACGGGCCGTCCCTTCCAGCCAGTCGAGGTCCTCCAGATGCGCCCGCAGCGGCTGCTCTCCGAACACCTCGAGCGGCACCGAGCCGACGATCGCCGTCAGCCCGTCCACGACCACCGTGCGGACCGGTTCGCCCGCGACTCCGGTCAGCTCGCCCAGCTCCTCGCCGCCGCAGCCGGGCGTCACCGCGTACAGCCAGACCCCGAGATCCTCCGTCACGACCGCTCTTCCCTCGGTTGGCGCCGACGCTCGATGCGTTGCGGTTGTTCCTTGGCGCCCTCCAGTTCCGCGATCCGGTCGCGCAGCTTCTGATTCTCGAGTTCGAGATCGTGATCCTGCCGCTCCAGCGTGCGGGCCTTGCTGTTGAGCCAGGGATCGGTCTCCCACCAATCGATGCCCACCGACTTGGCCGTCTCCAAGGACGCGATCACCAACCGCAGCTTGATCGTGAGCAGTTCGATATCGAGCAGGTTCACCTGGATGTCGCCCGCGATGACCAAGCCTTTGTCGAGCACTCGCTCGAGGATGTCGGCGAGGTTGGTCGACGAATGCCCGCCTCCGTACGGCTGCGGTGCGGACGATCCGCCGGGCACCACCGTCATGACCGATCCCTTCCGATGTCGGTGCTGCCGCGGGCGTAGCGTCTGGTTCTGCGATAGGCCAGCAAGTTCCCGTCGAGATCGATCTCTACCTCGTAGAGCGCGAGGATGTCCGCCGAGGACGGGATGCGGCGGTCCTCGAGCACCTCGATCTCCACCAGCCAGCCGTCCTCCGTCGGCTCCATCGAAGTGACCCCCTGCACCTCTTTCGACGTCAGTTCCACCAGGTGCTGCACCGCCATCGCGGCGGCCTGCACCGGGCTGGGAGGGGGTTCGTCGGAAGCCGAGTCGACGTCCTCGGAAGTGGTCTTGCGTGCCACGCGCGGTCACTCCTTCCGGATCACGCGCGGCGAGCGGTCATGCGATCCAGGACCGCCTGCTGCGCTTGTTTGCGCTCCTCTTCGGACAGCTGACCGGCTGCCGCGGCCGCGTCGATCTCCTCGAGTTCCCGACGCATGACGGTGGGATCCCGCATCTTCTGCTCGACCTGATCCTGGATCAATTCGCCAAGCCAGATCACGCCGCGAACCGGGGCTACGGGCAACGTCAGGATGGATGTGATCACACCGAACATGCCTTACCCCTCGGGAGCGCGCTTCATGACGAAGTCGTAGGCCGCCATCGGACCGAGCAGGTTCAACTCCACGCGGCCGTCCCAGTCCTGGCCGAGCCTGCGCAGCGTGTCCTCCAAGTCCTTCTGCCGGTCCAGT
Organism: Nocardia sp. NPDC004260; assembly: GCF_053603155.1. Classification (NCBI taxonomy): domain Bacteria; kingdom Bacillati; phylum Actinomycetota; class Actinomycetes; order Mycobacteriales; family Nocardiaceae; genus Nocardia; species Nocardia sp. NPDC004260. The sequence continues at coordinate 46,023 of NZ_JBSGEZ010000008.1, forward strand.
TCGACCAGCACCGCGATGTGGACGGCATCCTCTTCATGCGTGGGTTCGCGCTGGTTGACGAGCGGTTCGAACTCCTCGAGCTCGGCGACCACCTTGCGAGTGTCCTCGGCCCGCTTGGACTCGATGGCCTGATTGATCATCTCGCCGAGCGCGATTCGCTCGTTACGGGTGGCGTCCTCCGGTTTGTCGCGGATCTCCCCGGCCAGCCGGGCGGCATCGGCGTTCTCGTCGAGCAGCTCCCGGAGGATGGTGTTCTCGACGTAACGGCCTCGGACCACGAACTGCGCACGGCCCTCGAGTTCCTCCAGAGCGGAGCGGAATTCGTCCTCGTTCGCTCCGAGTAGTTCGTTCTGCACCGCCTCGGCGTCGGTCATTACCGCGCCGAAGCGCAGCGGCAGCACCGGAGCGACGGCGGCCGATCCGTCCAGCAGTTCGGCGTGGGCGGTGAGGTCGTCGGGCGTGCCCAGCGGCCGATCCGACTCGAGCATGCTGACCAGCGCGGCGATCTCGCCGTGCCGTATCACCGACACCTCACCCGGAGGGTCGCCCACACCGCTGGCGTGCGGCTCGGGTTCCACGTCGGCGGGCACGATGCCGTAGACGTAGACAGATGTCGCGGTAGCCATCAGCCCTCCTTACGTTTGGGCCTGCTCGCCGTCTGGCGCTTGTCCTGCACGTCGCCGAGAAAGTCCATTACCTTCTCGCCCGCGGCTTCCAGAGCGCCCTGCGTCTTGTGCTTCGCCGCACCCTGAGTGACGTCACCGACGATGTCGGTCAGCCCTTTCGGTTCGCTGGTGGAGATCTCCAGCCGGTTGACGGCTTCGGCGAAGCGCAGATAGGTGTCCACACTGGCGACCACGACGCGGGCGTCGATGGTCACCAGCTCGATGCCGACCAGCGACACGCGCGCGAACGCGTCGATGACCAGGCCTTTGTCCAAGATCGTGTCGATCACGTCGGCCAGGCTGGAGGAATTCGGGCGTGCCATCGTGCCCGCTCCGCCACCACCGCCGCCTCCTGCGGGTTCGATGGTCATGCGTTTGCTCCTCGCTTCTCACGCGACCGGCGAGGCGCCGCGCTGCGGCGGCGGGCGGCGGGTCGACGGCGAGGACGCCGATCTTCGTCTTGCTCGTCCTCGTCTTGCTCGTCCGTCTCTTGTTCGTCGGTCTCTTGTTCTTCCTCGTCCGGCTCCTGCTCGTCCGGCTCTCGTTCCGTTTCCTCTTCTCCCTGATCTTCTTCGGACTTCTCCTCTTCCTCGCGGCGCGCGGTCTCGTCGTCCTTGACGACCTTGCTGTCATGGATTACGCCGTGCCAGCCGACGATGTCGTCGGGGTGCAACACGGCCTCGGTCATTACGTGCCGCCGGAAGTGCTTCAGCTCGAGTCGGCATCGGCGGCCGGTCGCGCGCCAGATGTTGGCGGTCTTCTCGAAGACTCCCTGGGGGTGGTACTCCAGCACCACGAGGATGCGGGTGTACTGCGGCGTTATCTTGTGGAAGGTGACCGCGCCGTCGATGTAGCCCTTGTGCCCCTTGGAACGCCAGATGATCCGCTCGAACGGCACCTGCTCGATAATCGTGGATTCCCAGGTGCGCCGCGACCAGAACACTTTGCCGGTCCAGCTGAGCTTCTCGTCGGAGACCTGTTCCACTTGCTCGACCTTCTTGGTGTACTTCGGGAAATCCGCGAACTGGGTCCACTGGTCGTAGGCCAGGTCGATCGGAACGCCGACGTCGACGTCCTCGACGATGTTCGTCAGCTTGAGCTTCTTGCTGCCGCCCTTGCCCTTGCCGCCGGTGAGCGATTCCTTCACGTTCTCGAACTGCTCCCGTAGTGAGTGACCGAGCTTGGTTTTGCCCATGCTCATGGCCGTGCTCAACGGCGAAGAGCCACCGGCGAGCTTCTGCACGCCGGTCAGCGCCGCCAGCAGGTTCCCCCCGCCGCCGCCCTCGGCGTACTCGTTCAACCGGCCCGCGGTCTTCGACACCTGGTTCGTGAGCCCGGTCACCGCGCGTTCGGTCAGCGCTCCGGTGAGGTTCTGCAGCGACTGCTGCAAAATGCCGGTCGGCGTGGGCGGCGGCGCGGCCTTCTTGGCGGAAGATCCGGCCTTCTTGGCGGAGCCTCCCGCCTTCTGCGCGGATGATCCCGCCCCGGTCGCGGCTTTGGCGGCCCGGCCCGCCGTATCGGCGGCCACCTTGCCGACTCCTTCCGTCGCGTCACGCAAAATCTTCGCCATCGCCGGTCACCTCCTCGTGCGGCGCACGGGGGCCTGGCCGGCCTCGGCGCGAGTACGGCCGCGGCCGGAAGTCCCGGACGGCTTACGATCCACGGAGTCGGACGAACGGTCGGCGGCCCGCGAGCTCGCTCCGCGCTTGGCGGTGGTGCTCGACCGGCGAGTGCGCGTCCGCGCGGCAGGCCGCTCGGTGTCGTCCTCTTCCTCGCCCCGTTCGGAATCGTCCTCGTCCTCGGGCTCTTGTTCTTCCTCTTCGTACTCGTCCTCGGGCTCTTGCTCCTGGTCCTCGTACTCGTCCTCTTGTTCTTCGTCCTCGTACTCGTCCTCGGGCTCTTGCTCCTGGTCCTCGTACTCGTCCTCTTGTTCTTCGTCCTCGTACTCGTCCTCAGGCTGTTGCTCTTGCTCTTCGTCCTCCTCATCCGCCGCCTGTGAGCCGCGTTGTTCTTCGCCCGCCAAGAGCGTCGTCCCCTGCTGTAACCGGTTGCTGAGCGCGTCCATGCGGTTGCTCGCCGCGGTGACGGCGGCCGAGCGAACCGCGCCGAGCAGTTCGCCGCGCACGGTGTCGGTGATCTTGGTCAGCTCCGGCGTCGATTTGAGCAGCTCCGTGCCGCGCTCGAGCAGTTCGGCCGGTGTTCCCGCGGATCGCCTCGCCATCGCGGCTCCCGCCAGCGTCATCGCGAAGCGCATTTTCTTCGTGCGGCCGAGCAGGTACCCGAGGCCCACCCCTAACGCAATTCTTGCTCCACCTTTCATTGCTCACTCCTTGCTCATCTCCGCCGCCACGGCTTCGTGAAGCCGGGGCGCCGAGACTTTGACGTCCCAGAAGTGGGATAGACCACATGGCAGCGGCCAAACTTCAGCGTATGCCTGGTTACCTGATGGGTCGATGGGTTCTGCCTGCGTAAAGCCGGGAACTCGCTGGCTGGCGAACCTGTTTCAGCGATCACTCGGCGGTAGAGGTCGAAAAAAATTTCGAGAAACTTCGCGAACTATGTCGAAGGCGAGCGGGCGGCTCCGACCGGTAGGTGACAGCAGGTCACACCACAGCACAGGAGCACATCATGTCCGTCAACACGTTCCTCTGGTTCGACAACGCCGCCGAGGAAGCCGCCGCGCGCTACGCCGCGGTGATTCCCAACTCGCGGGTGGTCGAGGTCTCTCGCAACTCCGACGGCTCGGCGTTCATCGTCTCGCTGGACCTGGACGGTCAGGCGGTCACGCTGATGAACGGCGGGCCCGGCCACCCGCAAACGGACGCCGCGTCGCTGCAGGTGGTCGTCGACACCCAAGAGGAGGTCGACCGGCTGTGGGAGGCACTGACCGCCGACGGCGGCGAACCCGGCCCGTGCGGCTGGCTGAAAGACCGCTACGGCCTGTCCTGGCAGGTGGTGCCCTCGGCGCTGCCGAAGCTGATGAGCGGTGACGATCCGGCCAAGACGATCGCCGTCGGCACCGCCTTGCGGTCGATGTCCAAGCTGGATCTCGCGGCTCTCCAGGACGCCTACGACAACGCCTGATCGGACCGACCCGCGGCGAACGCCGAAGACCCCGCCCGGACGCCGTTGTCCGGGCGGGGTCTCGCGCGACGGCGTCGTCAGCGCCAGCGTTCGGGGGTCACGGGCGCGTCCCACGCGCGGGCGTAGCGGCGCTTGTCAGGGGCGTCGTATTCCTTGCTGCGGTAGACCACATACGGCCGCACCAGGTAGCCGACCGGCGCACTGAACATGTGCACGAGCCGGGTGTAGGGCCACAGCCCGATCAGGGCGAGCACGACCAGCCCGTGCAGTTGGAAGGTCCACGGGGTGTCCACCATGAGCTCGGGTCGCGGGGTGAGCGTGAACAGACTGCGGAACCAGGGCGAGACTGTCTCGCGATAGTTGTAAGTGCCCCACAGCAGATTGCTGCCCCAGGTGTTGAGCAGGCCGGTGACCAGTGCGGCGGTCAGCAGCCCGTACATCAGCTTGTCGTTGCCCGTGGTCGCCTTGCGGACGGCGGGAACGGTGAATCGCCGGTAGAGCAGGATGCCGACACCGGTCAGCACGGCCAGCCCGGCCAGCGACCCCGCCGCGACGGCGACCACGTGATAGACGTGCTCGGAGATCCCGACCGCCGAGGTCAACGACTCCGGGATGAGCACGCCGAGCACGTGCCCGCCGAACACCCCGAGCATGCCGAAGTGGAACAGCGGACTGCCCAGCCGCAGCAGGCGGCTCTCGTAGATCTGCGAGGAACGGGTGGTCCAGCCGAACTGGTCGTTGCGGTAGCGCCACAGGTGCCCGAGCACGAAGGAGGTGAACGCGACGTACGGCAGGATCGACCACAGCGAGACCGGCAGATGCGGGGATGCGTTCATCGTCGGCCTTCCGATCCGTCGAACAGGGAGGGGTCCATCGCGAAGGGCTCCAGCCCGACTTCCTCCTCGGGCGGGCCTTGGGCGGCGAGTTCGGCGATGCGCCTGCGGTCGGCGGTGGTGGGCGGCGGCAGCGTCGCCCCGATCGCAGCGAGTACTCCCGCGTAGGGGGAGTTGTTGTCCGACAGCGAAAGTCGCAGCAGCTCGAGTACCGGAACGTGCTCGCCGAGCAGCCGTTCGCCGCCGATCGGGTCGACGGTGGCGGCGAACTCCAGCAGCACCGGCAGATGGTCGGGCAGTTCCTCGTCGCCGAGTTCGACACCGGCGTGCCGGTAGGCGTGCTTGAACCGCAGCAACGCCATTCCGCGCTTGCGGGTGTCGCCGTAGGCGTAGAAGGTCAGGTGCAGGCTGGCGCGGCGGCGCATGTCGAAGGTCGCGACGTAGGCGGCCGCGAGTTCCAGCGGCGGGGTGGTGCGCAGGTAGTCGAGGCATTCGCTCAGGTGTGCGCGCACCTCGTCGGGTAAATCGGCTGCGGCGCTGGTCAATTGGTCGACCAGGGCCAGTGTCTGCTCAGTGGGGTAGTCCAGCAGCAGCGCGGCGATTCGCCATACCAGTTGACGGTCGCGCTGCGCGAGTTCGACCACCGCTTCCGGGCGGCGGCGCAGCTTCAGCAGGCTCATCGCCCTGCTCCACTCGGCGCGGAGGCCGGATCACCCGAGACGGCGCTGTCCGGAACGTGCCCGTTGCCCGCACCGTTGGCGTGGCCGTTACTCGATCCGTTGCCGTTGCCGTTGCCGTTGCCGTTGCCGTTGCCGTTGCCGTTGCCGTTGCCGTTGCTCGGCACCAGGCCCTCGGTGCTCTTGCCGTCCCAGTTCAGCAGGTTGATCCGGGACGACTTCTGCTCCGGCGCGGCATCGTTGGCGTCGGTGAGGTGGAACTTCTCCACCATCTGATCGAACGCCGTCATGCCAGGACCGCCGTCGGTGTCCAGGCTGCACCCGGTGGCGAGCGAATCCAGTTCGTGCGCACGGGCTCCCGCGCCGCTCGGGATGACGTAGCGGTGCTCGTACTTGGCGATGGCCAGCAGCCGGTACATCGCCTCGATCTCCTCGGGCTCCAGTCGCACCGACGGTGCGATCGAGGGATCGGGCTCCTCACCGAGGTTGACCGACCGCATGAACGAACGCATGGCCGCCAGGCGTTGCAGGGCGGCGCGCACCGGCCCCACTTCGCCCGCGGTGAACAGCTCGGCCAGGTACTCCACCGGAATGCGCAGCGCGTCGATCGCGCCGAACAGGTTGGACACGTTCTCGCCGTCGTGGCCGGTCTCGCTGAGCACGTCGACCACGGGCGACAGCGGCGGCACGTACCAGACCATCGGCATGGTGCGGTACTCCGGATGCAGCGGCAGCGCGATCTGGTAGTCCACGATCAGCTTGTAGACCGGCGAATCCTGGGCGGCCTGAATCCATTCCGGCGAGATCCCGGCCCGCTCCGCCTCCGCGATCACCCGCGGGTCATGGGGATTGAGGAACACCCCCAACTGGGACGGATACAGATCCTTGTCGTCGGTGACCGACGCGGCCTCGAGCACCGCGTCGGCGTCGTAGAGCATGACGCCGATGTAGCGCAGCCGCCCGACGCAGGTCTCCGAGCACACCGTCGGGATGCCGACCTCCACGCGCGGGTAGCAGAAGGTGCACTTCTCCGCCTTGCCCGTCTTGTGGTTGAAGTAGATCTTCTTGTACGGGCAGCCCGACACGCACTGCCGCCAGCCGCGGCACTTGTCCTGATCCACCAGCACGATGCCGTCCTCTGCGCGCTTGTAGATCGCGCCGGAGGGGCAGGACGCCGCGCAGGAGGGGTTCAGGCAGTGCTCGCAGATGCGGGGCAGGTAGAACATGAAGGTCTCTTCGAACTCCAGTTTCACCTGCTCCGACAGCTTGGCCAGCAGCGGGTCCTTGCCGACCTGCTCGGGGCCGGAGCCGAGGTCGTCGTCCCAGTTGGCGCCCCAGGTGACCTGCGTGTCCTGGCCGGTGATCAGCGATTTGGGCCGCGCGACCGGGGTGGTGTCGACCGGCGGCGAGGACAGCAGGTTGTCGTAGTCGTAGCTCCACGGCTCGTAGTAGTCCTCGACCGTGGGCAGATCCGGGTTGGCGAAGATGTTCAGCAGCCGCTTCAGCCGGGAGCCGGACTTCAGGGTGAGCTTGCCGCGCTTGTTCAGCGTCCACCCGCCCTTCCACTTCTCCTGATCCTGGTACTGCCGCGGATAGCCCTGCCCGGGGCGGGTTTCCACGTTGTTGAACCAGACGTACTCGGTGCCGCCGCGGTTGGTCCACGCCTGCTTGCAGGTGACCGAGCAGGTGTGGCAACCGATGCATTTGTCCAGGTTCATCACCATGGCCAGCTGTGCCATGACGCGCATGTCAGTACCGCTTTCTCGCGTCGGTGGATGGTGCCCGCGTGCCGCACTCGCCCATGTCAGTACTCCACTTCCTGCGAGCGCCTGCGAATCGTGGTCACCTCGTCGCGTTGATTTCCGGTGGGGCCGTGGTAGTTCAGCGCGAAGGACTGCTGCGCGTAGCCGCCGATGAGATGCGAGGGCTTGATCATGATGCGGGTGAGCGCGTTGTGGATGCCGCCGCGCTTGCCCCGGCCCTTGGTGTCATCGCCGAGGCCCTCGATACGCGGCACGTCCACCGCGCGGTCCTGGGCGTGGTACATGAACACCGTGCCCTCCGGCATCCGATGGCTGACGATGGCGCGAGCCACCACGATGCCGTTGCGGTTGATCGCCTCGATCCAGTCGTTGTCGGCCACGCCGATCTTCGCCGCGTCGCGCTCGGACATCCAGATCGTCTGACCGCCGCGCGAGAGCGTGAGCATGTGCAGGTTGTCCTGGTAGGCGGAGTGAATCGACCATTTCGAGTGCGGCGTCAGGTAACGCACCGTGACGCCCCTCTCGCCGACCTCGCCGATCGAGGGCTCGCGGAACAGCGCGGTCATGTCCAGCGGCGGACGGAAGATCGGCAGCTGCTCGCCGAGCTCGATCATCCAGTCGTGATCGAGGTAGAAGTGCTGCCGCCCGGTGAGCGTGTGCCAGGGCTTGAGCCGCTCGGTGTTGATGGTGAACGGCGAGTACCGGCGTCCGCCGGTCTCGCTGCCCGACCACTCCGGCGAGGTGATCACCGGCACCGGGCGCGCCTGGGTGTCGGCGAAGGTGATCCGCTTGCCCTCGTGCTCGGCGGCCAAGTCGGCCAGTTTCGTTCCGGTGCGGCGTTCCAGCGCGTGGAAGCCCTCCACCGCGAGCCTGCCGTTGGTGGTGCCCGACAGCGCGAGGATCGCCTCGGCCGCGTGCGTGTCCTTGGCCAGCGACGGGCGGCCCTGCGCGACACCGGACACGACCGTGCCGTTCACCCCGGCTAGGTACTCGACCTCCTGGTCGGGATAGGTGGTGACGCCTTTGGTGGTGACGCCGAGCGTGTCGACCAGCGGCCCGAGCGCGGCCATCTTCTCCGCGATCTTCGGGTAATCGCGTTCGACCACGACCAGCTTCGGCATGGTCTTGCCCGGAATCGGCTCGCACTCACCGGCTTTCCAGTCAAGCACGCGGCCGCCCGCCTGGGCCGTCGCGTCCGGCGAGTCGTGCTGCAACGGAACGGCGACGATGTCCTTGCGCTTGCCCAAGTGCTTCTCGGCCATCCAGGAGAAGCCGCGCGCGATCCGGTGGAAGGCGTCGAAGTCGGTCTTGGTCTCCCAGGGCGGCGAGATGGCCGGGGAGAACGCATGCACGAACGGGTGCATGTCGGTGGAGGAAAGGTCGTGCTTCTCGTACCAGGTGGCGGCGGGCAGCACGATGTCGGAGAACAGCGTGGTGCTGGTCATCCGGAAGTCCAGCGACAGCAGCAGATCCAGCTTGCCGGTGGCGGCGGTCTCCCGCCAGTTCAGCTCCTGCGGCCGCACGCCGGTGGCTTCGGCGCCCTGTAGGTTGGAGTCGGCGCCGAGCAGGTGGCGCTGGAAGTACTCGTTGCCCTTGCCGGAGGAACCGAGCAGGTTCGCCCGCCACACGGTCAGGCAGCGTGGGAAGTTCTCCGGCGCGTCCGGGTCCTCGCAGGCGAATTTCAGGTCGCCGGACTGCAACCCGTCCACCACGTGCTCCGGCGCGGTCTTGCCCGCGGTCTCGGCCTCGTCGACCAGGTCGAGCGGGTTGCGGTCGAAGGTGGGGTAGCTCGGCATCCAGCCCAGTCGGCTGGCCAGCGCGATGTTGTCGGCGGCCGTGCGCCCGGCGAACTTGCCCGTGCCGAGCGGAGAGGCGAACGACTCGGCGGTGAACGGGTCGTAGCGCCACTGGTCGTTGGTCAGGTACCAGAACACGGTGCCCTGCATCTGCCGCGGCGGGCGCTGCCAGTCCAGGCCGAAGGCCAAGGTGGACCACCCGGTGACCGGGCGGCACTTCTCCTGCCCGACGTAATGCGCCCAACCGCCGCCGTTCACGCCCTGGCAGCCGGTCAGGAGGGTAAGGGTGAAGAACGCGCGGTAGATCTGATCGGAGTGGAACCAGTGGTTGGTGCCCGCGCCCATCAGGATCATCGAGCGGCCGCCGGAACGGTCGGCGTTGTCGGCGAACTCCCGCGCGATGCGCTGGGCCTGCACGGCGGGCACGCCGGTGATGGCTTCCTGCCAGGCCGGGGTGTAGGGCTCGGTAGCGTCGTCGTAGCCGCTGGGCCACGTGCCGGGCAGTCCGTCCCGGCCGACGCCGTACTGGGCGAGCAGCAGATCGAAGACCGTGGTGACCCGCTTGCCCGCGACGGTGGTGGTCGGCACGCCGCGCACGAGCACGCCGGGAACGTCGCTGTCGAAGCGGGGAATCTGTACAGCCGCAGCATCGTCGGTGCGGCCGTACAGACTCAGGAGGGGATCGACGTCCCCGAGTTCGAGATTCCAGCGCCCGGTTCCCGCTTCGCCGAACCGGTGACCGAGCGACCCGTTCGGCACCACCGGCTGCGCCTGCGCGTCCAGCAGCACCGTCTGGAACTCCACGCCCTCGCCGGTGCGGCCCAGGTCGGCGGCGGTGAGGAACTTGCCGGGCAGGTAGGCCCCGTCGCGCTCGTCCAGCGTGATCAGGTACGGCAGATCGGTGTAGCGCTTGATGTAGTCGAGGAATCGCGGCGTCGACTTCTCGACGAAGAACTCCTTGAGCACCACGTGGCCCATCGCCATGGCCAGCGCGGCGTCGGTGCCGGGACGCGCGGGCACCCACTCGTCGGCGAATTTGGTGTTGTCGGCGTAGTCGGGGGAGACCACGACCACCTTCTGGCCCCGGTAGCGGGCCTCGGTCATGTAGTGCGCGTCCGGCGTCCGGGTGACCGGCACGTTCGAGCCCCACATGATCAGATAGCCCGCGTCGAACCAGTCCGCGGACTCCGGCACGTCGGTCTGGTCGCCGAACACCTGCGGCGAGGCCACCGGCAAGTCGGCATACCAGTCGTAGAACGACAGCATGGAGCCGCCGAGCAGAGAGATGAAGCGGGCGCCGACGGCATGGCTGACCATCGACATGGCGGGGATCGGCGAGAACCCGGCCACCCGGTCCGGGCCGTACTGCTTGATCGTGTAAACGTGTGCGGCAGCGGCGATCTCGGCTGCCTCCCACCATTCGGCGCGGACGAACCCGCCCTTGCCCCGCGCGGCCTTGTAGCTGCGCGCCTTCTCGGGGTCTTCGACGATCTCGCCCCAGGCCAGCACCGGGTCCTTGAGCCGGGACTTGGCTTCCCGGTACAGCTCCAGCAACGTGCCCCGCACGTACGGGTAGCGCACCCGGGCGGGCGAATAGGTGTACCAGGAGAACGACGCGCCGCGCGGGCAGCCGCGCGGCTCGTACTCCGGCTTGTCCGAGCCCACGGAGGGGTAGTCGGTCTGCTGCGACTCCCAGGTGATCACACCGTCTTTGACGTAGATCTTCCACGAACAGGACCCGGTGCAGTTCACGCCGTGCGTGGAACGCACTACCTTGTCGTGCGACCAGCGATCTCGGTAGAACTCGTCGGCGCTGCGACCGCCGACCTTGTGCAGCGTCCGCCGATCGGACGATATCTCGCCCCGGTGGAAATATTTCCCCAGCCGCAGGAGCGCGTCCCCGGCGTCGGTGGCCGGGGCGGAGGGTGTATGACCCTGGGTACGCGAATTAACCACGACGTCCCCTTCGAGCTGTGCGGTCGGGTTGATGTTCCGACTGTAAAGAGGCACGCACGGCTGACCAAACCTCTTTCTCACAGCCCATTCGGGAGGGTGGTGAGTTGTGAGATCGGCGCAACGTCACGGTCACGGTAGCGCGGTGCTATCGGGCGGCATCCGGTGGGCCGACCAGGGGCAAACGGCTCTGAACTGGACAAAATCGGATCCGAGGAGGCCGTCCGCACGCATGGCGGTGATGCTTTGGAAACGGCGGGTTCTCCAGTGCTTTACATTTGTTAACACATTGGATCGGTCTTCCGTGGCGCATTTTTCAAGTGCCCCGGCGACTTTCGCTCGCGGCTCGGTGGCAATATATGGTAATCGCAATCACAATTCGCTGAAAATTCGCCCGCTGCCGATCAATTGCACTGTGCTCCATGCTCCGCCCGATCCGCTGTCGCTTCGACCGGGTCCGGGTGGCGTCGCCGGTCCGGCTACCACCTGCCGGATGACACTGTCGCTCGTGACAACCGGCGGTGGACGACGGATCGGCCGTGCGGTGGTGGAACGGCTGCCGACTCGCGGTACGCCGTCCTCTCGCAACGCGGCCCACGGTGGTCGGAATCGACATCGGCATACGGACCGACGCGCGGCTCGGTCGATCCGGCCGAAAGTGGTCGCGGTTCCGAGGAGGTTATCTGCGTAATCAGACCTGGTCGGCGGGGTCGATGTCGGCGAACGTGTCGACCCAGCGGTGCGGCGGTCGTGGTGGATTGGGCTCGCCGGGACGGGCCAGCCCGACGACTCGCCACCCGGCGGCGAGGGCGGCATCCAGCTCGTCCGGGTGATCGGACAGGAACAAGATCCGCTCGGCCGGTGTGCCGATCGCACCCGCGATCTTGTCGTAGGAGGATGACTCGCGTTTTCCGCCCGCCGTCGACAGATCGAAGTACCCGCTGATCAGGCCGGACAGGCTGCCTCCGCGGGCGAAGGCGAACCAATCCTGCTGGTTGCGAATCGATCCCGAGGAGTACACGTACAGCGCGAGACCCGCGGCGTGCCACGCGGCAAGGGCCGGTGGCACGTCGGGGAAGAACTCGCCGTGCAGTGCGCCGCTGCGGAAACCCTCCGCGCAGATCAGGCCCTGCACGGTCTTCAAAGGCTCGGCCTTGACGTCGGTGTCGAGCCACCCGCGCAGGATCGCGGCGACTTCGGCCGGGTCCGCGTCCGGCCGCCCGGCCAGCTGCCTGGTCGCGGCCAGCACGGGCGCCGCGGCCGCGGAGCTGTTCTCGGCCAGCCACTCCGGAAGCCGCTCGCGGGTGTAGCCGTACAGGTCTTCGCGGACCGCGGCGGTGGGGCTGGTGGTGCCCTCGATATCGACGACGACGGCGTCGATCACGGCGCGGTGAGCAGCTCGTCGAGGGTGGGGAAGCCCGCGCTGATCTTGTCGCCGGTGAAGTCGCCGACCCAGCCGTCCTCCTCCTCGAAGAAGCGGATGGCGATGAAGTCGGGCCGCTCGCCCATGTCGAACCAGTGCAGCGTGCCCGCCGGAACCGAGAGCAGATCGCCGCCTTCGCAGACCACCGCGAGAACCTCCTCGCCCAGGTGCAGGTAGAAGCAACCGCGCCCGGCGGCGAAGAAGCGCACCTCGTCTTCGGCGTGGCGGTGCTCGTCGAGGAACTTCCCGCGGGCGCCCTTGGCGATCTCCGGCCACTGCGGGTCGGCGTCGTCGGGGTGGATGCGGGCGATGTCGATGTGCTTGTAGCGCCCGGTCTCGTTCAGTTCGGCGACGTTCGTCTCGTAGTGCGCGAGCAACTCCTCCGACGGCACCGACGCGGCGTTCTCCACCACCGGCCAGCGGCCGAACGTGATGCCGTGCTTCGCCAGCTCGGTGCCGATCGTCTCGTCGTCGCTGGTGCGTACGCGCACGTCGGCCGCGTCGCCGGCGGCCATCACCTGCAGCAGGGTCATGTCAGTCCAATCTCGAGAAAATCGTCGCGCTGGCCGAACGCCGCCGGACTACCGGTGCGGCACACCAGCTCACACAATGCTTCCAGGCATTCGGCGCGATCACGCGCCCGGGCGAGATCATCGCCCCACGCGGTGATCCCGTGCCCGGCGATGACCAGGACCGGAAGCGCGTCGGGGTGGTCGAGGAGATAGCGCTCGATATCGGCCCCGATGCGCGGCACCTCGGGCCAGTTCGGGAAGACCGGGATGTCCGCGACGGCCGGATCGCCGCCACCGAGTCCCTTGATCAACTCGTAGTCGGTGATCCGCAGCGTGCCGAGCGTTCCCGGCGTCGCCGAGCGGGTGGCCAGTGCTGTGGCGAACGGCGGATGGATGTGCACGACCGCTTGCGCCGGACGGGTCCGGTAGACGGCGGTGTGGATCGTCGTCTCCGCGGAGGGTTTGCGCCCCTGATCGGCCACGGGCGCGGAGTCCGCGACGCGCACGGTGACCATGTCGCGCTCGGTGAGCTCCCCTTTGGACAGCCCGCTCCCGGTGACCACGGCGGTGGCGCCGGTGCGCACGGAGATATTGCCCGCCGTACCCGGCATCCAGCCGCGCCGGTACAGCTCGCGGGCGAGGTCCGCGATTTCCGCGCCGGGCGACCGATCGGACCGGTGCACCACACCCTCTTCGGTGACCACCGCGGTCACCAAATCGGCGGGCGTGACGTCGAAGGCCGGGTTGAAGACCCGAGTGTGCGCGGGAGCCGTTGCCACACCGCCGAATCCGGTCACCTCGGCCGCCGCGCGTTCCTCCACCACGATCTCCCGGCCGGTGGCCATCGCAAGGTCGCGGGTCGACTCCGGGGCCACCACGACGAACGGGATGCCGTGATGACGGGCGGCGAGCGCGAGACCGTAGGTGCCGATCTTGTTGGCGACGTCGCCGTTGGCGGTGACCCGGTCGGCGCCGACCAGCACGCAGTCGACCTGGCCGGTCGCCATCGCCCAGGCGGCGGCGGAGTCGATGGTCAGCCGGTGCGGGATGCCCGCCTCGGCCAGTTCCCACGTGGTCAGGCGGGCGCCTTGCAGCAGCGGGCGGGTCTCGTCCACCAGCACCTGCTCGATAGCGCCGCGCTCGGACAGCACCCGCAGCGTGCCGATGGCGGTGCCGAACGCGCTGGTCGCGAGCCGTCCGGTGTTGCAATGGGTGAGCACGCGCAGCGGCCGGTCCGGACAGAGGCGCTGCACCAGGTCGGCGGCGTTGGTGGCGGCGGCCCGGTTGCCCCGGCCGTCTTCGGCCAGCATGTCGAGGGTCTCGGCGAGGACCGCGTCGGCGCCCCGGCCCACCTTCGCCCGGACCCGCCGCACCGCCCAGGCCAGGTTGACCGCCGTCGGTCGCGCCGCCGCGAGCCGGTCCGCCTCGGCCTGCGCCGCGGTCTCGTCCACCACGCCGCCTACGGTGTGCGCGGCGGTGGCGAGGACGACGCCGAACGCGCCCGCGATGCCGATGGCGGGCGCGCCGCGAATGGCCAGCGTCTTGATCGCGTCGATGACCTGGTCGACGGTGCTCAGCCGCAGCTCACGCACCTCGTGCGGCAGTCCGCGCTGGTCGATGGTGACGAGCGTGCCGTCGTCCCAGACCAGTGAGCTGTCGTCCATCAGGCGCATCCTTCGCGTCGAACCGGGTCGTGCCTGGTCAACGGTATCGGACGCCGGACGGCGAGCCGAAATCGCGTCAGGCCGCCTCGGCGCGCAATTTCGCGGCGCGTTCGCGCGGGTCGTAGTCGGGGCCGACGCCCTCGATGAGCAGCAGGTCGCCGTCGATGTGATCGGCGCGCAGCGGCAGGATCTCCTGATAAGCGGGCGAGTGATACCACTCCCGCGCCTCGGCCATCCCGGGGAACTCGATCAGCACCATACTGCCGGGCCAGTCGCCTTCCACGACCTCGGCAGGGGACCCGTGGATGACGAAGCGGCCGCCGAACGGGTCCAAGGTGGCCTGGATGCGCTCCAGGTATTCGAGGATGTCGGGATGCGGCCTGCGACTGCGGAGATGGGCGAAGCCATAGGCGGACATGGCGTGTGGATTCCTTCGTTCGACGACGCCGGAGATGGCGTCGAACCGACGGTAGGTCCGCCTCGCGCGGGGTGGCAATTACCTCCGGGGTAAGCACGGGGGCCTCGAAACGACCGCGGCCGCCGGTCCCGGGAGGAGGTGGGGCCGGCGGCGCGGGTGGCGCAGATCAGCTAGCGGCGGCGCTCCTGCTCGCCGCGCCGGTCGGGCATCTCGGACCGGTTGCCCCGACGGCCTTCCATGTCAGCGCCCTCGCGGACGTCCTGCTCTTGGCGCTGTTGCTGCTGCTGCCTCGGCATCTGCTTCGGCATTTTCCTAGGCGTTTTCTTCGACTTTTCAGTCATCTCCACTCGGTCCTTTCCGGGGGATTGATATTCGCCTAACGAACACACGATAGCGAGCGGGAATGGCCTGTGGAAGAGGAAATGAAAAATATGGCTCCGAGCGGCTCTCTTGTTACGTTTCCGCTGGTAAGAGCGCTATTGAGCCCTGCATTCAGTAATGAATCCAGTTCAGTTCGACTTTTTCTTCCGGCCAGGTCGAGGCGGGATGGGTGGATGGAAACGACGGTAAGGCGTTCGTTTTATTTGCCTCGTTGATCGCTCCGCCGACGTATATCGCATTCGATTCCGCTGCCGCAAAGGAGCGCGCGTGCAGGTTCCCGTGACAACGAAACCCGCTGCACCGCAGAGACTTCGGATCGACGTCGGCCGAGCATCGGCGCACCCCCGTATTCCGCGCCCACTGAATCTCGCTGAAGCCAAGGGCCGCAACCGGTTTCGTTCGGTCCACGACGCACCCGCAGGCCGAAGGGTTCAGCGCAGCGGCAGGAATTCGACGATCGCGCCGTCCCCGGCATCGGGCGGGACGACCACCAGGCCGTCGCGGTCGATCAGGCCGCCCAGATGTGCCGTCCGGACGACCGGGTCGCCGATCCATCCGCCTTCCTCGGCGGCGCGAGCCGGAACGATGCGCGTCGCCTGTCCGGCGATCTCGGCGGCGTTGTGCAGCGGTCCGCGCAGCGGGCGGGTGGGGAGCGCGCCGGTGCGGCCCTCGACGATCGCGGGTGCCAGCGCCATGAGCGTCGCGACGGCGGCGAACGGGTTGCCCGGCAGGCCGAGCACCGTGGTGCCGGAGGTGAGTCGGGCGACGACGGTGGAACCGCCAGGCCGCAGCCGCAGCCGCGGCACCACGATCTCGGCTCCGGCGCGGGTCAGGGCGGCACGGAGCTGGTCGGCCGCCCCGCCGCCGGTCGCGCCGACGATCACCAGCAGGTCGCAATCCGGCGCGACGGCCAGGACCTCGTCGAATCCGTGCGGAGTGTCGCGCAGGTGCACCCGATCGGTGGTGCGAATGCCGTAACCGGCCAGCAGTTCCGGCAGGACCGGGCCGATCGAGTCGCGGGTCTGCCCCGCCTGCAGCGGACCTTCGCTGCGGATCTCGTCACCGGTCATGACGACGTGCGCGCGGACCGGGCCGCGCACCGGCGCGGCGGTGACCTCGACGCTCGCGGCCGCGGAGACCAGCGCCGCGGTGACCGGCGCCCCCTCCGGCGCGACCGGATCACCGGCCGCCCGGTCCTCGCCGCGGCGGCGGATGTCGTCGCGCAGCGGCGTGTCCGGCAGGCGGTACAGCGTTTCGTCGGCGACGTGCACGAACTCGTCGCGCAGCACGCCCGTGGTGCCGTCGGGGACGTGCGCGCCCGTGGCGATGCGCACCGCCTCGCCCGGCAGCAGCCCCACCGGACGCCGTCCGCCCGCGAAGCCGACGTCGCGGCGCAGGCGCCACGGCCCGTCGCCCGCCACCGCGTAACCGTCCATCGCCGAGACGTCGAAGCGAGGCAGCGGCCCGGCGGCCGTCAGTGGGCCCGCGAGCGCGGCCCCGATCACCGAACACAGGTCGGCTTCGTACGCGGTAAGCCGGGAAAGTCTGGCGCGCAGCAGGTTTCGCGCGTCGCCGAGTTCGAGCGGCGGTTGCTGTCGTGGCGCGTCCACCGCCGCTCTGGCCTGTCGCACCTCCTCTTCGGTGTCGCAGTCGCCGACGCCGGGGAGCGGGATGATCCCGGCTGCTGCGGGCACGAGCGCCTTCATCGGCTGATTGATCAGCGCGTCGAGCTCGTCAAGCGCGGCCGCCAGCGCGGAACGCCGCCACACCCCGAGCAGGTATTGCGGCCGACCCGACTCGTCGGCCGCGAACACCGCGTCCGCTCCCGATTCGGTGGCGTGCCGGATGAGTTCGGCGATCGCCAACGGCGACAGGAACGGAAGGTCGGCGGCGAGCACCACGACCAGCGGGGCGGCGGAGCCGAGGGCCCGCAGCCCCGTGTCGATCGCCGCCACCGGACCCGATCCGGGCGGCACCTCGCGAACCTGCGTGATCTCCGGCGCCAACTCGGGGCGGTGCGGTCCGACCACCACCGTCTGCGCGCACGAGGCGACAGCGGCGAGCGCCACTTCGAGCATGGAACGGCCGCCGATGACGATGGCCGGTTTGTCCACGCCGCCCATCCGGCTGGCCCGGCCGCCCGCGAGCACGATCGCGTCGGCGGCCGTCACACGCCACGACCCGGAGTCAGGTACACCATGGCGGCCATGCTAATTCGTCACCGCGGGGAAGCCGGGGAGCGGACGGCGCCGATCAGGCGTTCGACCAGAAGCGGGCCGGTGGCAGCAGCCGGAACTCGTTGAGCTCCGGGTCGGCGAGCACGAGGTCGGTATCGCGCTCGGGAGCCGGGGCGCCGCGGTCGATGGAGGTGGCGCCCGCCGCGTGCAGCCGGGCCACCTCGGCGGCCCGGTCGTCGGCCGGGAACGAGGTGAGATCCAGGCGCAGTCTGGTCCGGCCCGACCCCGCGTCGGGCGTGCGCACGAACTCCAGCCAGGAGCCCAGTCCGGTCGGTGCGCGTAATCCGGCCAGCCGCTCGCCGCGCCGCATGGACGGCCAGCCGGTGGCGGTCGACCAGAATTCGGCCAGGCGCTGCGGATCGCGCGTGTCGACCACGACCGCCGCGACGGCTCCGGTGTCCACGTACTCCTCCCTCGGTTCGAGCACGCAGAACTCGTTGCCCTCCGGATCGGCGAGCACCGCCCACGGCACCGCGCCCTGCCCGATGTTGATCGAGCGCGCACCCAAGGCCAGCGCCCGGTCCACCTGGGTGCGCTGGTGGTCCAGCGAGCGAGTGGCCAGATCGAGGTGCAGGCGATTCTTGCCGACCTTGGCCCGCATCGCGGGCAGGAAGGTGAGCGCCAGGTCGCCGCCGTCGGCGTCGGGAGCCGCCACGTTCACCTCGTCGGGGCGGTCGAGGGTGACACTCCAGCCCAGCAGTTCGGCCCAGAAATCCGCGACCGGACGCGGCCGGTCGGCGTCGAACACGACACATGCCAGGCGGGTGGGCATGGATCAACGGTACTGGCCGCCATTGCGGCACGGAGGAATTTCGGAAAGCGGCGCTCAGTCGCCGGGGAGATCGGGCAGCGCGAAGCGTGCGGCGCGCAGGTCGACGCGTCCGTCCCGGATCGGCACGCCCTCTTCGGCCAGCAGGCGCAGCTGGCGATGAGCCAGGTGGGCGGCGGGACGGCCGCTCGCGCCGAGCACCCGATGCCAGGGCAGATCGGCCGAGTCGGTGCGCATGATCCAGCCCACCGTGCGCGGCGTGGACATACCGGCGGCCGCCGCGATGTCGCCGTAGGTGACCACCCGGCCGGGCGGAACCGCCGCCACCAGGGCGCGCACCTGCTCGATCTGGGCGTCGGTGGTCGGCATCGGCTCAGAGCACCGAGCGCACGAGTTCGCCGGTCTGGGCCGGATACGCCTGGGCGACCATGTGATCGCAGTTCCATTCGAGCACGGTCAGGCCCGCGCCCATGTGCTCGGTGAGCGCCGCGCGGAACTCCGGCGTGACGAACGGCGGGTGCACTTTCATCGCCTGCACCAGCACGGTCGGCAGGTCGGCGGGCGGAAGCACCCAGTGGCGGGCCAACTGCCCCCAGTAGGAGTTGATCGCGGGCAGGCTCATCCGCCAGCCGAAGCGCCCGTCGGCGGTTGGCATCAGGTGTTCGTCGAGTTCGGCTTCCAGCAATCGCGGCTCCACATCGCCCCAACCGGTGTCGAGTTTGTCCTGGCGCGCGCGGTCGACGCTGTCGTAGTCGGCCGAGACCAGGGTGGACAGCGCGATCTCGTTGAGCCATTCCGGCTCCAGCGCGATCGCCGGATCGAGCAGCACCAGTGTGCGCACCAGTTCGGGATGCCGATGGGCCAGGTGCAGCGCGCACGCGCCGCCGAAGGAGTGCGCGACGACCACGACCGGGCCGTCCGCCTCGGCGGTGACCAATTCGACAAGGTCCTCGACGATGGTCTCGAAGTTCCACGGCGGCAGCGAGGTCGAGCGGCCGTGCCCGCGCAGATCCGGTGCGAGCACCCGTACGTCGGGCAGATGCCGGGTCGCCAGGTCCTCCCAGCGTTTGCCATGACCGGTCACACCGTGCAGGGCGAGCACCACCGGTCCCGTCGTCGGACCGAACCGGTGGACATTCAGAGCAGACACCGGTCCATTCTGACCTGCGCCGTGATCGGCCGCAGCGCCGGTCGGGCGGAGGCGTGTACCGGCGTGTCGGTCGTGTCTGTTGCAATAGCCCGCGTGGTGCGATCGGATGGCGCGGTGCGACTGGTTCGCCGGAACGTGGTGGCGCCCCGGCCGCGAGACTGGGGCGCCGACGTTCGCGTGCTGCTGGACGCCGCGGCCGAGGCCGGTCCCGCGCGTCCGGGATGGCGGCCATGGCAGGTGCTCGGCGGGCCGGGCACGGGTAAGACCGCCCTGCTGGTCGACCTCGCCGCCGGGCGCGTCGCGGCCGGAGCCGACCCGGAATCGGTGCTGGTACTGGCCCATTCGAAACAGGCCGCGGGCGCTGTGCGAGACGCCATCACCACGCGGCTGAGCGGCCCGGGCCCCGGTGCGGAGGGCGGTGTGCCCGGCGCCACACGAGAACCCTTGGTGCGCACCCTGCACTCGTATGCCTTCTCCGTGCTGCGCAGGCACGCGATGGCGCACGGCAACCCGCCGCCGCGTCTGCTGACCGGAGCCGAACAGGACGCCGTCGTGCGCGAGATGCTGCGCGGCGATCTGGCGGACATGGCCGAGGGCGCGCATGGATTGTGGCCGGAGCGGTTGCGGCCCGCGCTCGCGCTCGGCGGGTTCGCCGAACAGTTGCGCGATCTCATGCTCCGGGCCACCGAACGCGGCATCGGGCCGGAGGACCTGGTGCGCCTCGGCCGTGAGCACGCCAAGCCCGAATGGGTGGCGGCGGGCAGGTTCGCCCTCCGCTACGAGCAGACGATGCTGCTGCGCTGGTCGGTGGGCGTCGACGCGCCGGAGGCGACCGCGCCCGCGCTGGACGCCGCCGAACTCGTCGGCGCGGCGCTGGACGCGCTGGCCGCCGACCCGAATCTGCTTGCCGCCGAACGCGCCAGGATCCGATACCTGCTGGTCGACGACGCGCAGCATCTGGACCCGCAGGCGGCGATCCTGGTGCGGGCGATCGGGCGCAGCGCCAGGACCACGGTTATCGCGGGCGATCCCGACCAAGCCGTCTTCGCCTTCCGCGGCGCCGACGCGCGATTCGTCGCCGAACTCGATGTGCCACCCGAGCGGCGGGTCGTGTTGCGCGACAACCATCGGTTCAGCGGTCAGGTGGAGCTGGCGGTCGCCCGGATCGCCGCACGACTGCCGGGTAGTGCGCCGCAGCGCATCCCCGTGCCGGAAGACACCGGCCCGCGGGAGGACGGCACCGAGGTGCGCGTGCGGGTGCTGGCCACGCCGGCGAAAGAGGCCGCGCTCATCGCCGACCACTTGCGCCGCGCGCATCTCACCGGCGGGGTGCCGTGGTCGCGGATGGCGGTGATCGTCCGTTCGGTGCCGCTGTCGCTGGCGCCGCTGCGCCGCGCCCTCCTCGCCGCGGGCGTGCCGGTGCGGCAGCCCGCGCTGGACACGCCGCTGGCGCGCAGGCGCGGCGCGGCCTGGATGCTGCTCTCGCTGCGCGCGGTCCTGGCGGGAGAGCAGGCGCAACGGGGCGCGGAACCGGCCTTCGAGCCGGAGGACGCCCTCGATCTGCTGTCCGGGCCGCTCGGCGGCGCGGACCAGATCGCCTTGCGCCGGTTGCGTCGCGGCATCCGGCGCGCGGTGCTGGAATCGGTGCGCACGGGGGCGAAAACATCGGACGCGGGCGACGATTCGCCGCCCGACCGCGACTCGGACATCGACCGCCCCTCCGCACTGATGTTGCGTGATCTGCTGATCGGGACCGGCGATCCCGCCATCCTGGACCGGCTCACCGAGGTCGAGGCCGCGCCGCTGCGCCGGGTGCTGGACGCGCTGCGCCGGGCGCGCAAGGTGCGCGGGCGCGGGGCGGGCCTGGAGGACGTGCTGTGGGCGCTGTGGACCGGTTCTCGGCTGGAACGGCGCTGGGTGGCGCAGTCCGAGCGCGGCGGCGCGGTCGGCATGCAGGCCGATCGTGATCTGGACGCCGCGGTCGCGTTGTTCGACGCGGCCGCCGCCTATGTCGACCGGTTGCCGCGCGCGAGCATCGAAGGGTTCGTGGAATATCTGACGCAGCAGGAGATTCCACAGGACGCGGCGCCGCGCACGCTGCCGGGCGAAGCGGTGGCGCTGCTGAGCGCGCACGCCGCAGCGGGACGGGAATGGGATGTGGTCGCCGTCGCCGCCGTCCAGGAAGGGATTTGGCCCGACCCACGCACTCGCGGCACCCTCCTGCACACCGAGGACCTGGTCGATCTCACCGCCGGGGTGTCCGATGCGGGGGAGCGGGTGAGCCGTGCGGCGCCGATCCTCGCCGAGGAGCGCAGGTTGCTGCTCGTCGCGTGCAGCCGGGCCCGGCGGTCGCTGCTGGTCACCGCGGTGGAATCGGTCGCGGGCGAACGCGATCTGGTGCCGTCGCGCTTTCTCGCCGAACTGCTCGGACACGACGATGACGGCGAGCCCGGTGCGCTCCCGGTGGCCGACCCCGGCCGCGCCCTGGTGATGCACTCGCTGGTCGCGGAATTGCGCGGCGTGGTTTGCGATCCGGATGCCGACCCGGAACGCAGGCGCCGAGCCGCGCACCAGCTCGCGCGGCTGGCGGACGCGGGCGTCCGGGGAACGCACCCCGACGACTGGTACGGCACCACCGAACTCAGCTCGCGGCGACCGCTGTGGACCGAGGACGACGGCGCGGTCGCGCTGTCGCCCTCCACCGTCGAATTGCTGCGCACCTGCCCGCTGCGCTGGGCGCTGGAACGCAACGGCGGCACTGACGGCGACAACCCGCACGCCGTCAAGGGCAATCTGGTGCACACGCTCGTGCAGGCGCTGGCGGGCAAAGTGCCAGAGGAACAGGTGCGCGCCGCATTGGATCGCGCTTGGCGAGCGGTGGATCCGGGGACCGGCTGGCATTCCCGGCAGGAGTTGCGCCGCACCGAGGCGATGCTGGAGACCTTCTCGGCCTGGGTACGCAACACTCGCGGCGAACTCACCCAGGCGGGGGTCGAGGTGCCGGTGGACTGCGTGCTGCCCGCGCGCACGGAAGACGAACGCGCCGTACGGATCCGGGGCCGCGTCGATCGGCTGGAGCGAGACGCGCAAGGCCGTTTCGTCATCGTCGACGTGAAGACCGGCAAGTCGCCGGTCACCAAGCAGGCCGCCGTCGATCACGCGCAGCTGGCGACCTACCAGGTGGCCGCCGCCGCGGGCGCTCTCGACGCACCGGAGGAATCCGGTTCGGCCGAGCCGGAGCCCGCGACCGGTTCGGCGGGCGAACCCGGCGGGGCGCGATTGGTGTACGTCGCCAAGCCGAGCAAGGCGGAGGGCGCCACTCAGCGCATGCAGCCTCCGCTGGACGCCGAGGCGCTCGAGCACTGGCGCGACACGATCCACCAGGCCGCGTCGTCCACTCAGGGCCCCAGCTACCTCGCCATGCGCAACGACGGATGCCGCCACTGCGCGGTCGCGGGCAGCTGCCCCGTGCAGGACAGCGGGAGGCAGGTGACCGACGAGTGAGCGCGCTCTCGGTCCCGCCGCGGCCGGTCGCCGGGGCGCCGCCGTGACGGGCGGGGTGACGCCGCACCAGCTGGCGCAGGCGCTCGGCCTGCCGCCGCCGACCGACGAACAGGCCGCCGTGATCGCGGCGCCGCCGGGCCCCACCCTCGTGGTCGCGGGCGCGGGCGCGGGCAAGACCGAGACGATGGCCGCCCGGGTGGTGTGGATGGTCGCCAACGGGCTCGTGCTGCCGGACGAAGTGCTCGGGCTGACCTTCACCCGCAAAGCCGCCCAACAGCTGACCGCCCGGATCCGGACCAGGCTGGCCCGGCTCGCCGGTGCGCCGCTGCTGCGCGAACTGGACCCGAGCGGCCGCCTGCGCGCCCAGCTGACCGGCGCGGAACCGGAGATCAGCACCTACCACTCGTACGCGGGCAGGTTGCTCACCGAACACGGCCTGCTGCTGCCGGTGGAACCGTCGGCGACCCTGTTGACCGCGACCCAGCTCTGGCAACTCGCCCACCAGGTGGTGCACACCTGGGACGGCGATCTGGAGACCGATCGCACCCCGGTATCGGTCACCGAGGCGGTGCTCGCGCTGTCCGGACAGCTGGCCGAGCACCTGGTCGAGCCGGAGGAACTGGCCGAGGCGCACACCGAACTGGCGAAGCTGGTGTACACGCTGCCCCCGGGCCCGCGGCAGCGGGGCGGGCCGAGCCAGACCCTGCTGAACATCGTGCAAGTGCAGCGGGAACGGGTAGCGCTGCTACCGCTGGTGCACGAGCTCGCCGAGGCATTGCGCCGACGGGGCGCACTGGACTTCGGCGCGCAGATGTCCCTCGCCGCACGGTTGGCGGCCGAGCACCCAGAGGTCGCCGCCGCCGAACGCGCCCGTTTCCGCTTGGTCCTGCTCGACGAGTACCAGGACACCGGCCACGCGCAGCGGGTCCTCCTCGCCGCCTTGTTCGGCGGCGCGCCGGGGGAGGAGACACGGCAGCCCGCGACCCCGCTCGATGTTCCTCCGGGCGATCGTCGCGGCGACGATGCTTCGTCACCCGCGGGCGTTCACACAGTCGCGCAGAGGGCGGCGCTGCCCGGTGCGCAGGAGAGCGTCATGGCGGGTTCGGACACACTGCCGGAAACCGGGTCCGGGTCGTCATCGACCACCGACGCGCTTCCCGCTGACCCCGCGCAGGGCACGCGGTCGCCGCGCGTCGACGCGAACGACGTCGAAGGACAACCGCGGTTCGCCGGTGCACACGACCCGCACGCCGTGGCGAGGCGTGCGGACCAACGTTCGCGCCAGCGCGAAACGCAGCGCCTAGCCGTGACCGCCGTCGGCGACCCGATGCAATCCATCTACGGCTGGCGTGGCGCTTCGGCGGCGAACCTGCCCCGGTTCGCCACCGACTTCCCCAGCGCGCCGGGCGTGCCCGCCCCGACGTTGTCCTTGCTGACCAGCTGGCGCAATCCGCCGGAAGCGCTGGCACTGGCGAATCTGGTCGCGGAACCATTGCGGCGCAAGGCGTCCGAGAGCGGCGGGGTGACGGTCGATGCCTTGCGCGCCAAGCCCGACGCCGGGCCGGGTGTGGTGGCGCTGGCGCTGACCGGCACCGTCGCCGACGAACGGGAGTGGGTGGCCGAGCGAATCGCCGCGGAGTGGGCTGCCCGGCACGCGGCCCAGCAGCAGCCGCCCACGTCCGCCGTACTGGTGCGCCGCAATGCCGATGCCGCGCCGCTCGCGGAAGCCCTTCGCGCACAAGGTCTTCCCGTGGAGATCGTCGGACTCGGCGGCTTGCTCGCCACACCGGAGGTCGCCGACGTCGTCGCCACCCTGCGGTTGATCGCCGAACCGGGTGCGGGCAGCGCCGCCATGCGTGTGCTGACCGGCGCGCGCTGGCGCGTCGGGGTCGCCGACATCGCCGCGCTCGCCCGCCGCGCCAGGGACCTGTCCATCCGGCGTCCCGGATCGGAGGGGCAAACCGAGATCGCCGACCGCGCCGCGCTGGACGAGGCGCTGCGCGAAGTGGCGCCGGAACCCGCCGAACAGGCCGGGCTGGCCGACGCGATCGCCGATCCCGGTCCGCCCGAGCGGTATTCACCCGCCGGGTTCGCCCGCATCGAGGCGCTGGGCCGGGAGCTGGCCGCGTTGCGCGAACGCAGCGGTCAGCCGTTGGCGGAACTGGTCGCCGATGTCGAGCGCACCATCGGCGTCGGTGTGGAGACCCAGACCCGGCGAGCCATGGCGGGCACCGGGGCCGGACGCGAGCATCTGGACGCGTTCGCCGAGGTGGTGGCCGGGTACGCCGCGGACACCGGCGCCTCGCTCGGCGGACTGCTCGCGTTCCTCGCCGCCGCGGAGGAGGTCGAGAACGGGCTGGAGCCGGGCGAGGTCGAGGTCGCCAAGGACCGGGTGCAGGTGCTGACCGTGCACGCGGCGAAAGGCCTGGAGTGGGAGATCGTCGCGGTCCCGCACGTGGTGGAGGGCGTGTTCCCGTCCAAAGTCGGTACCGGCACGTGGCTGGGCGCGCTCGCCGAGCTGCCCACATCGCTGCGGGGTGACCGCAGGCAGGACGACGCGGCCGAGGGCGTGCCGGTGCTCGAGCTCACCGACTTGTACGACCGCGCGGACCTCGACCGCGCGATCAAGGCGCACAAGGATGCGCTGGAGCGCCGCCGGATCGATGAGGAACGGCGCCTGTTCTACGTCGCGCTCACCAGAACCGAGCGCGTGCTATTGGTTTCGGCCCACTACTGGGCGGAGACCGGCAGCACCCCGAAAGGCCCCTCGGATTTCCTGCTGGAGTTGAAGCACGCGTACCAGGACCCCGGCAGCCCGGCCTGCGACGTCTTGGCGATCGACCGCTGGGACGACCCGCCCGCCGCCGACGCCGTCAACCCGTTCACCGACAACCCCGCGACCGCCGAGTGGCCGCGCGACCCCCTCGGCGCCCGCCGCGACCCCATCGAACAAGGCGCGGCACTGGTCCGCGCTGCCCTGGCGAATTTGCGCGCCCGTCCCGCCGCCACCGGGCACGACGGCTCGGAGCCGCACGGCGCTGCTGGTTCGATCCGCAGAACCAGGTCCGCCCGTACCGAGATGCCGTCCGCGCCGGACGTCGACGAGCCGGGTTTCGCGGACCGACCGGGCGACTACGGGCCGGGTGATGAGCCGAGTCTCACCGGCGATTCGGCTTCTCGTCCGCCCGGCGATGAGCGGGAGTTCGAGCATGGGCCGGGAGACTACGGGCCTGGCGATGAGCTGGGTCTCACCGGCGATTCGGCTTCTGGCCTGCCCGGCGATGAGCGGGAGTTCGAGCATGGGCCGGGAGACTACGGGCCTGGCGATAAGCTGGGTCTCACCGGCGATTCGGCTTCTGGCCTGCCCGGCGATGAGCCGGAGTTCAAGCGTGAGCCGGGAGACTACGGGTCCGACGATGAGCCGTCGGCTTACTATTCGCCCGGCGATGAGTCGGGTTCGCGGATGAATCGACCTACTACCCGGCCCGCTGACAAGCCGGGGTTCGCGGATGAGTCGGGCTACTACCGGCCCGGTGACGGGCCGGGTTCGCGGATGAGTCGGCCTACTCCTCGTCCTGCTGATGAGCTCGGGTTCGCGGATGAGTCGGCCTACTATCCGCCAGACGACGAATACCCGCCCGACGATTTCGAGGGGGACTTCGAGGTCGGTTCCATCGAATACGCCGATCCCTACGCGAATATCGAGCCCTATTTCGGTTCGGCGCCGGACCCGGTGGAGGAGTATCTGTCCGCCGACGAACCGGCGTTCGCCGCGACCGGCTTCGCTCCGCCCCCGCCGGAGGACCTGTACCGCCCGCACGACGCCCGCCTTGCGCCGGATCCCGCCGATCCGGAAGGCTGGGCCGCCGACGTCGACGCCTTGCTCGCCGAACACCACGCGGCCGCGGCCGCCGACGAAGAGGTGGAACTACCCGGACAGATCGCGGCGACCGCCCTGGTCGAGCTGCGGGCCGACCCGGCCAAGCTCGCCGCCCGCCTGCGTCGTCCGTTGCCCTACCCGCCGAACCCACTGGCTCGCCGGGGCACCGCGTTCCATGCCTGGGTGCAGCGGTGGTTCGGCTCCACCCGCCTGCTCGGTCTGGACGAACTGCCGGGCGCGGCCGACGGCGGCGCGGCCGACGCGGGGCTGGACGCCGAGCTGAGCGCGATGCAGGAGGCGTTCCTGAACTCGCGTTGGGCCGATCGCAGTCCGATCGAAGTCGAGATCCCGTTCGAGACATCGATCGCGGGCACCGTGATCCGCGGCCGGATGGACGCGGTATTCGCCGAACCCGGCGGCGGCTGGATCGTGGTCGACTGGAAGACCGGCGCCGAGCCGAGCGCCGCCGAGGAACCGGCGGTCGCCATGCAGCTGGCGGTTTATCGCCTGGCCTGGGCGCGGTTGATGGCCGCCCGCGAGGGACGGCCCGAGCACGAGATGCTGCCCCGGATCGGCGCCGCATTCCACTACGTGCGCACCGGCCGCACCATCGCGCCCCCGAACCTGGCCGGTCCGGACGAACTGGCCGAGCTGATCAGGAACGCCGCGCCCGCCGGCTCACCGCCAGCGACTGAGTGACGAGCGGGATCTGCAGCGGCAGCCGCAGCGCCGAGCCGATCTTCACCAGCCGCGGCGCCTTCTCGCTGGCGAGCATGTCGGCGGCGAACTGTACGTTGGCCGGGAACACCGCGATGAACAGCAGCGCCGCCAGCCGTCCGCCGAAGCCGCGGGTGCGCGGGACCGCGAGCGCGGCGGCGACACCGATCTCGGCCGCGCCGGAGGCGTAGGTGTAGTCGCGGGCGCGTCCGGGCAGGAAGCGCGGCACGATCGAATCGAAGGGCTTCGGCCGGACGAAATGCAGCACCCCGGAGCCGAACAGCAGGGCGGCCAGGGCCAGCGCGGGTCGCCGCCCACCGTCGGACACGGACGTCAGCGTATTTTCTGCCATGCAGGCACCCTTACATCCGCGCCGTTCCGCGTCGACCCCGGGTCACTTGGATGCGGACCCGTCGGTCCGCACCTCCGAACCGCCGCCCCTGCCTCGGGCACGTCCTTCGACCTCACCGAGATCGAGCAAGCGTGATCGGCGCGGACGTCGGCCAATGCGCCGCGAACCCCACCGCGCGACTGCGGAGCCGAGCCAGCCCGGCTCGCACCGAGCGACCGCCCACGCCGCGCTTGCCTCCGGTGGTCCACTCGACGGTCTGCCGCCGCCGCCCGCGAACCGAGCCGGGCTCGAATGAGTAGGCACCAGGGTCGGCTGAAACGACACCGATCGTGTGGGCGTCCGCGGCCGGGCTGGCGTCGGATGGGCCGCGACGAAGGAGACGGGGGCAGCGCGGCCGATTCTGTAGCCGACCACTACGAATTCTGTAGCCGACCACTACGAACCGCGTACACCTGATAGCGAGCTTCGATGCCGACGTGCCCAGCGCACCCCCACCACGTCTTTCGAGCGAAGCGAGACCGAGCATCCGCCGTTCGCGGCCCGGCCGCGCACACGCGAGCCACAAAGGGGCAGCGGAACACCCAGCGCCGCAGGCGCTGGAAAAACAAACACAGTAGGCTCCCCGGTGTGCCGGAGGGACAAGGATTACCGGGTATGACCGACACGAGCGACGAAACGACGGGTGTGCCCGGTGTTCGGTGACCGAGCGCGCAGCCTGGGCTTGGCCAGCAGGCCAGATTTCGCCCTGGTCGGACTGCTGCGCATCCCGGAAGTGCAGACCAGCCCGTGGATTTCGCTGACCAGACGGGTGCTGTTCGCGACGGCGCTGCTGTTCCTGGCCGCGCTGGTGGTCTACCTCGGACGCGACGGCTACCACGACAACTCGGGCAACGAACTGTCGTTCCTGGACGCGTTCTATTACGCGACGGTGTCGCTGTCGACCACCGGATACGGCGACATCCACCCGGTGACGCCCGAGGCGCGGCTGGCGAACATCGTCATCATCACCCCACTGCGCATCCTGTTCCTGATCGTCCTGGTCGGAACCACGCTGGGCGTGCTGACCGAACGTTCCCGGCAGGCTTTCAAGATTCAGCGATGGAGGCACACCGTGCGCAATCACACCGTGGTCGTCGGATACGGCACCAAGGGGCGGACCGCGATCGACGCCATGCTCGGCGACGGGGTGCAGCCCGCCGACATCGTCGTGGTCGACACCGACGTGGTCGCTTTGGAGGCGGCCGCGAACGCCGGGCTGGTCACGGTGCACGGCTCGGCGACCCAATCCGACGTGCTGCGACTGGCCGGTGTGCAGCACGCCGACTCGGTGGTGGTCGCCACCAATCGCGACGACACCGCCGTGCTGGTCACGCTGACCGCCCGGGAGCTGAACAAGGCCGCCAAGATCGTGGTGTCGATCCGGGAGGCGGAGAACACCCACCTGGTCCGCCAGTCCGGCGCGAACTCGGTGGTGGTGTCCTCGGAGACGGCGGGCCGGTTGCTCGGCATCGCGACCACCACGCCCACGGTCGTGGAGATGATGGAAGACCTGCTCACCCCGGAGGAGGGCTTCGCCGTCGCCGAACGCGAGGTGGAGCCGTCCGAGATCGGCGGCTCGCCACGGCATCTGAGCGATATCGTCCTCGGCGTGGTGCGCAACGGGGTGCTCTACCGCGTGGGCGAGCCGGAAGTCGACGCGGTCGAGGCGGGCGACAAGCTGTTGTACATCCGCCGAGCGGGCAAGTGACCCAGGCGCGAACCGGGCGCACAGCTTCGGCGCGATAGTCTCGAACCGTGTCGGCATTCCAGCTCAACAGCGTTCCGTTGCTCTCCCGTTCTGTCGTCGACCGGGCCGAGCACATCCGAGGTGATGCCCAGGCCCTGAAGGAGGGCTGGGCCGAGGCCAGACTCCTGCGGATCAACCGGCGCGGGCAGGTGCGCTTCAACGAAAACGCTTTGATCTTGGACCCGGCCGTGGAGTTCTCCGCCGAGCCGAGCCCGGACGCGGTGTTCCTCGGTGTGGAGGAGGGCGTCCATCTGTGGGCGGTGCGTGATCCGGAGCTGGAGGGCGCGCTGACCGACCTGCGCGCGCTGGCCGGCGGCGTCGTCGACGACCGCACCGCCGCGTTGCTCTCGACCGCGATCGCGTTGCTGAACTGGCACGACAAGGCGGGGTTCCACGGCGCGGACGGCACCGTCACCATGTCGGCCAAGGCGGGCTGGTCGCGCGTCACCGAGAGCGGTTACGAGGAGTTCCCGCGCATCGATCCGGCGGTGATCTGCCTGATCCACGACGGCGGGGAGCGGGTGCTGCTCGCCCGCCAGGCCAGCTGGCCGAAGTCGCTGTTCTCGCTGCTGGCCGGGTTCGTGGAGGCGGGCGAGTCGCTGGAGCGCTGCGTGGAGCGTGAGATGCGCGAGGAAGTCGGCCTCGACGTGCGCGAGATCACCTACCTGGGCAGCCAGCCGTGGCCGTTCCCGCGCTCGTTGATGCTCGGGTTCGCCGCGGTGGCCGATCCCACACAGCCGCTGACCTTCACCGATGGTGAGATCGCCGAGGCCGACTGGTTCACCCGCGCGCAGGTGCGCGAAGCGTTGGCGGTGGGCGACTGGTCGAACCGGGACGGGGGCGCCCGGTTGCTGCTGCCCGGCTCCATCTCCATCGCGCGCACCATCATCGAATCCTGGGCCGCGATCGACTAGCGCGCGGGCCGATCCGACCCGCGCGCGGCGGCTGATCAGGACAGACCGGCGAGGACCTGCTTGACCGCCGCCAGCGACGGGTTCGTCGCGGTGGAACCGTCGGCGAACTTCACGGTGGGCACGACGTGGTTGCCCCCGTTCACGCTGCCGACGAATTCGGCCGACGCCGGGTCTTGCTCGATGTCGATCTCGACGTAGCCGATGCCCGCCTCGTCCAGCTGCTTCTTGAGCCTGCGGCAGTAGCCGCACCAGGTGGTCGAGTACATCGTCAGGGTGGGGTTCGCGTCAGTCACGGACACTGCAACGCCGGACGTCCGCGCACTGTTCCAACTCGAACCATTTCCCGGCTTGCGTGGCATTTAGTATGCGCGCATACTAAATGTATGACGATCATCGCCACCGCGCACGCCACCTCCAGCGCGCCGCCGACCGCCTTCTTCGCCCGCTGGGCCGACATGGCCACCTGGCCGGAGTGGAACACCGACACCGAGTGGGTGCGCTTGGACGGACCGTTCGCCGAGGGCGCCACTGGGACGTTGCGGCCGAAAGGCGGCCCGAAGATCCGGTTCGTCGTCGCGCGTCTGACCGATCGCGAGTTCGTCGACGTCTCGAAGCTGTTCGGCGCGCGGCTCACCTTCGCCCACGAGGTCGCCGTCGCGGAGAACCGCACCACGGTCACCGTCACGGTCTCGATAGACGGACCGCTGCGCTTGTTGTGGACCAAGATCCTGGGCGCCGACCTGGCGAAATCCGTGCAGCCCGACCTGGACGCACTGGTGGCCGTCGCCGAGAGGGTCCCGGCATGAGTGCTACCGGTTCGAGCGCGAAGTACTGGCTGGCCGTCGTGTCCAGGGAACATGTCCGGCGCGGTGTGGAGCTGGGCATCGCCCAGGCGAACCACGGCAAGCGCGCGGCGGTGGAACGCATGCGGCCGGGCGACGGATTGGTGTACTACTCGCCGCGCGAGGGCATGCGGGCCGGAGCGCCGGTGCGCTCGTTCACCGCGATCGGCACCGTCGACGACCACCCGGCCTGGCAGGCCGGCCCGCAGGACGGCGGCTGCTTCCGGCCGTGGCGCCGTTCGGTCAGCTACCGAGCCGAAGCGCGGGAGGCGCCGATCGATACGCTGCGTGACGAGCTGGACCTCACCAGCGTGCCGAACTGGGGGATGATCCTGCGTCGTGGCCTGATAGAACTCAGCCCGCACGACTACGCGCTGATCGCGCGGTCGATGACCGACGAGTGAGGGAGGCCGATGCACGAGGCGGGGGACGGCAGACTGCGTTCCAGATTTCGCACAGCAGAGGAAAGTCCCGGGCTGTTGCTGTGGCAAGTGACCAACCGCTGGCAGGCGGCACAGCGGGCGGCGCTCGCTCCATTCGACCTGACCCACGTGCAATTCGTGCTGCTGGCTTCGCTCACCTACCTCGCCGCCGGCCGCGAGGATCCGGTCCGGCAGCGTGACCTGGCGGAATACGCCGCCACCGATCCGATGATGACCTCTCAGGTATTGCGCGCCCTGGCGCAGAAGGGCCTGATCGAACGCCGCGACCACCCCAGCGACCGCAGGGCGAAGGCCCTCGTCGCCACCGAAGCGGGCGTGGCGCTGGTGAACCGGGCCATCGTCGCGGTGGAGGAATGCGACGCGGAGTTCTTCGCGCCGCTCGGCTCGCAAGACAGCGCCCCCTTCGCTCGTTCCCTGCGGTTGCTGAGCGACCGCTGAACGCCACGCCCCCGGCCGCCCGAAGCGGCGACGAGGCGTGCAACGGGGCGGTCGCGCGCGGCGCAGGGCTACGGCGCCGATGCCGTCTCTTGCCTCGGCGCCGGTCTGCTGGCGAGCGGCTGCCCCGACCGCGACCGGTTGTGTGTCGGTGGGCGCTGTCATGATGGATCGCGTGCCCGCTCTCGACCTCGCAGACCTCGATCCCGAGCAGGCCGCCGCCGTGCGAGCACCGCGCGGCCCGGTGTGCGTGCTCGCGGGCGCGGGCACCGGAAAGACCAGGACCATCACCTATCGCATCGCGCATCAGATCGCGCAGGGGCACGTCAAAGCCGATCAGGTGCTCGCGGTGACGTTCACCGCCAGGGCCGCTGGGGAACTGCGGACCCGGCTGCGGGCCCTCGGTCTCGGCGGGGAAGCGACCCAGGTGCAGGCGCGGACGTTCCACGCGGCGGCGTTGCGGCAGCTGAAGTACTTCTGGCCGCAGATCGTCGGTGACGTGCCGTGGCGGCTGATCGATGCCAAGTTCCCGATCGTCGCGCAGGCGGCGCACCGGGCCGGGCTGTCCACGGCCACCGACAGCGTGCGCGACCTGCTGAGCGAAATCGAGTGGGCGAAAGCCTCGCTCATCGCCCCGGAGGATTACACGGCGGCG
This sequence comes from Nocardia sp. NPDC004260, assembly GCF_053603155.1. Taxonomy (NCBI): domain Bacteria; kingdom Bacillati; phylum Actinomycetota; class Actinomycetes; order Mycobacteriales; family Nocardiaceae; genus Nocardia; species Nocardia sp. NPDC004260. The sequence goes on from NZ_JBSGEZ010000008.1 coordinate 78,876, forward strand.
GTCGCGAAGCAGCGGCGCGAGACGCCCTACGAGGCACTGCGTGTCGCGGACGTCTACGCGGGTTACGAGAAGCTCAAGGCGACGCCCGACGGGCTGCTGCTGGATTTCGACGACCTGCTGCTGCACACAGCCGCAGCGCTGGAGGACTATCCGGCGGTGGCCGACGAATTCCGCGGCCGCTACCGCAGTTTCGTCGTCGACGAGTACCAGGACGTCACGCCGCTGCAACAGCGCGTGCTCGACGCTTGGCTCGGCGACCGTGACGACCTGACCGTCGTCGGCGACGCCAACCAGACCATCTATTCGTTCACCGGCGCCACGCCGAGCTACCTGCTGGACTTCTCCCGGCGCTTCCCCGACGCCACGATCGTCCGGCTGGAACGCGACTATCGGTCGACTCCGCAGGTGGTCTCGCTGGCCAATCGGGTGATCGGAGCGGCGCGCGGGCGCATCGCGGGCACCAGGCTGCAACTGATCGGCCAGCGCGCCGACGGGCCTGAGCCGGTGTTCGCCGAATACGACGACGCGCCGGCGGAGGCCGCGGCGGTGGCCGAGGCGATCGGCCGGCTCGTCGCGGCGGGCACACCGGCCGCCGAGATCGCCGTGCTCTATCGGATCAACGCCCACTCGGAGAGCTACGAGCAGGCGCTCACCGAGCGCGGTATCCCCTACCAGGTGCGCGGCGGCGAGGGCTTCTTCGCGCGCGCCGAGGTCAGGCAGGCCGTGCAGGCACTGCGGCAAGCCGCCGCCCGCGACGACCTGCCCGACCAGGCGCGCAGCGGCAACTCCCTGGTCTCGCTGGTCCGTGCGGTGCTCGCCCCGCTCGGCCTGACCGCCACGGAACCCGCGGGCGCCCAGGCGCGTGAACGTTGGACCTCGCTGGGCGCGCTGGTGCGGCTGACCGAGGAACTCGTCGGCCACGACGACCGGCTCGACCTCACCGGGCTGCTGCGCGAACTCGCGACTCGCGCCGAGGCCAGGCATCCACCCACGGTGCAGGGCGTCACGCTGGCCTCCCTGCACGCCGCCAAGGGCTTGGAGTGGGACGCGGTGTTCCTCGTCGGGCTGTCGGACGGAACCATGCCGATCGCGCACGTCCTCGCCGACGACGGCTCGGTCGCCGACGAGGCGGCGCTCGAGGAGGAACGGCGGTTGCTCTACGTCGGGGTCACCAGGGCGCGCGAACATCTGCGGCTGTCCTGGGCGCTGGCCAGGAACGAGGGCGGCAGGCGCAGCAGGCGGCGTTCGCGCTTCCTCAACGGTCTCGTGCCGGATGATTCGCCCGCCTCGCGGATCGCGGCACCGCCGTCGGCCCCGAACGGTGTCCGCCCGACCTGCCGGGTCTGCGCGAAACCGCTGATCGGCACCTACGCGACCATGCTCGGCCGCTGCCGCCGTTGCCCGGCCGAGCTGGACGCGGAATTGCTTGCCGCACTGCGGGATTGGCGTGCGGAGAAGGCGGAGGCGCTGCGGGTGCGCGAATTCGTCGTGTTCACCGACACCACGCTCACCGCGATCGCCGAACAACAGCCCGCCGACGACGCCGCGCTGGCCGCGATCGCGGGCATCGGTGCGAAGAAGATCGACCAGTTCGGCGCCGATGTGCTCGCGATCGTGGCGTCCCGGCTTCGATCCACATCACAAAACCGCAGGTAGAAAATAGGTTGTTCCGCTCGACGATCTTGCCTATGGTGGATTTCACGCACCGGGAGGGCATCTCGGCGCGCACAGTTACCGACACACCACGAGTACAGGAGGGAGGCAGAGCAATGGACAACATCATGAACTTCGGCGCCAGTGGCGTTGCGGTCTATGCGCCCATGGCGGCCTCCCGGGGGATCCTCGCCTTGCAGGGGATCGGTCTGTCCGGAATCGGTGCGTTCGGCATGTCCGGCACGCAAGTGAATTGCATTGCCATGCATGCGTCGAACCGCACCCAGATTCAGGGCAAGCCCAGCGCGGGCTGGCACCCGACGGCTGTCGAGGCAGCAGTCGGTGTCTTCGCGGACGAAGTCGGCTTCGAGCCGGCGGATCCGCGGGCAGCACGCCTCCGCACCGCACACCCAGCGACCGTGAACAGGACTCGACACAGATGTCGACCTAGGTAGGGAACTCCTCCCCGACCTCCTGGCCACGGATCGCAAGACAGCGAAACCGTGGCCAGTATTCTCCGGCCCTTCAGCCGACCGGCACCGGTTTCGCCACAACAAACGAACCGCTGCAAACGAGCTGAAGGAGAACGACGTGTTCACCGCACAGGGTTGGCCGCAGGCCACTACTGACGTGACATGCCGAACCGTGGCGTCGCCTACTCGGACCCAGGAGATCACCAAGGTCCTGCCCTGCCGTGCTGGAGACCCGGACCTCTGGTTCGCCGAGAGCCCGGTCCAGTTGGAGCAGGCCAAGGCGCTGTGCGCGACCTGCCCGATCCGCAAAGGCTGCCTGAGCGCCGCCATGGATCGTCGTGAGCCGTGGGGTGTTTGGGGCGGTGAGATCTTCGACCAGGGTGTCGTGATCGCCCGCAAGCGTCCCCGTGGTCGTCCGCGCAAGGTCGCGGTCCCGGCATGAGCCGGGGAGTGACTTCCCTCCCTCCGGTCGATGTGCTCGATTCGGTCGGTCCCGGCACGGGCCGAGCCAACGAACGAGAAAGCAAACCAGCCGCCCACCGTTGTCTGGTGGGCGGCTGTGTTTGATTTGCAGCGCCTGCGGCGCTGCGTGTTCGCGGCCCCGGGAAGTCTCGCGGCCGAGCGACCGAGACTCGCGACTGCTGTGTTGGTTTTGCAGCGCCTGCGGCGCTGCGTGTTCGCGGCCCCGGGAAGTCTCGCGGCCGAGCGACCGAGACTCGCGACTGCTGTGTTGGTTTTGCAGCGCCTGCGGCGCTGCGTGTTCGCGGCCCCGGGAAGTCTCACGTCCGAGCGACCGAGACTCGCGACTGCGTCGCATGCGCTTCGGTCACTCGGCCGCGAGACGGGCCGCGAACGGTGCTCGTAAGACTCGCACCCGAGGGGGCGGGAGCGGCGTGAAGTTTCTTTTTTAGTTGGGCGGTTCAGCCCCGGGGGCTATCGATTCGACCGATTCTGAGGGGTTCTGCTCAGGAGGCGGTGCGTTCCTCGATGAAGCCGGGCATCCAGGTGCGGACCAATTGCATGAACGGCAGTTCGGCGTCGAGTTGCGCCAGGATGCCGACCGAGCCGCCGAGTACCCGGAAGATCATCACGTATTGCGCCGGAAGTTGCAGTGCGCGTGCGGTTTTCATTTCCGGGCTGGAGATCTCCGAAGCCTTGCCCGCCACCCGCTGCATCCACCTGCGGGTGAAATGGAACGAGTCGGCCTGGATCGGGTCGGTGAACGGCCGCAGGTAGTCGGCGATCTCCTGGTGGGTGACCACTCGGCCGGGGATCACCCAGCCGTGGTCGTACAGCAGTTCGGTGAGTTCGGCGAAGCGCTCCTCGACCGCAAGGGCCAGCATTCGGCCCAGAACCGGGGGAAAACCCTCGGGCATCGGCGCGCACGCGCCGAAATCGATGACCGCCAACTTGCCGTCGGGCAGCATCATGAAATTGCCCGGGTGCGGGTCGGCGTGCAGGAGCCCGACCACCTCCGGGGAGGAGAAGTGGAACCGGCCCATCAACCCCGCGACGCGATTGCGCAGCGCACGGGTGCCCTCCGGATCCTCGGCGCCCTGCTTGATGATCGTGGAGACGGGGACGCCGTCGAGCCATTCGGTGACGATCACCTTCGGCGCGCTCGCCACCACCTTCGGCACCACGATCTCGGCGTGCCCGTCGAAGCCCTTGGCGAACGCGCGCTGGTTGGCGGCTTCGTTGCGGTAGTCCAGCTCCTCTTCGGTGCGCTCGGTGATCTCGGCGAGAATCGGCTTCACGTCCGCGCCGGGGATCACGGAAGCGACCAGGCCGGACATGCGGGACAGGGTTTTGAGGTCGGCGCGTAGCGCCTCGTCGGCGCCGGGGTACTGCACCTTCACCGCGACGGTGCGCCCGTCCGACCACACCGCCCGGTGCACCTGCCCGATGCTGGCCGACGCGGCCGGGGCATCGTCGAACTCGCGGAAGCGGGTCCGCCACTGGGTGCCGAGCTGCTGGTCGAGCACGCGGTGGACGGTCGCGGCCGGCATCGGCGGCGCGGCGGCCTGCAGCTTGGTGAGCGCCTCGCGATAGTGCTCGCCGAACTCCTCGGGGACCGCGGCCTCCATCACGCTGAGCGCCTGCCCGAACTTCATCGCGCCGCCCTTGAGCTCGCCGAGCACCGTGAACAGCTGCTCCGCGGCCTTCTGATTGAGCTGCGCGTTGATCTCCGACTTGTCGCCTCCGGCGAGCTTCTTGCCGAACCCCACGGCCGCCCGCCCGGCTATGCCGAGTGGAATCTTGGCCAACTTGGCGTTGCGGGACGAGCGACGGCGCACGATCTCAGACACGTACCCATCATGGCGGACGGACCGGCCGGTCGGCCACGGCAATCTTGATCACCATCGGCTTCAGTGCCCATGACCTGCGGAAACGAGTGCGCACATGCAGCGGGGTACCGGTCCCGTCCGCGCCGACCGAGGGTGTGAATCCGAATTCAGTTCGAGAGTCGCGTTCGAGATGGCTGGGATCATCCAGGCAGATCAGCTTCAGCGAGGTGTCCGGCCGCCAGTCCAGCGCGGCGAAGGTGATCTTGTCCCGCGCCCGCCCACGGTGCGGAGTCAGTGACCGACGTCGCCGTCGGTGGGATGGACCGATGCGGTTCGTGCTCAGGTCGCCAGATGAGTTCCTGGGCGGAGGCATCACGGCTGTATTCCGACGCCGTGCGCTGCGGAAAGGTGCACGCACCCGCAGTCGGGATGGCGGTCCCATCGGCGGCGATCGAGGGTGTGGGAGTCCAGGTCCAGTTCCAGCGTGGCGTTCAAGGTGGCGGGGGTTCGTCGGGGTGAGCAGTCGATGATCGTTTCGAGTTCGGCGAGGGCTATTGCCGTGGTGGCGGCGATTCCGGCGGGGGAGGCGTGGCCGATGCGGCCGAGTAGTTGGGCAGCGAGGTGTGGCCAGTCGGTGTCGTTCTGTGCGCGGATCAGGTCCGCGCAGCGCAGGCAGCTGGTGACGCCAGGCAACACCAAGGGACCGATGACGCCCTTGCTGTCGCGGATGCGCAGTGAAAGATGCGGGATCTGATGCAGCACTAGATCACTCACCAGCCGGGGGTCGGGCATCAGCGTGTCGGCGAGCACCACGAGGTCCGCACCCCAGGACCGCGCCGTCGCCGTACCGGTGGGGTAGTCCCGGGAACGGCTCGGCCGCATACCGAGCGCCCGCAAGCCGGCCGACACCGCGTCCGACAGCGGCCCGAGGCCGTGCACTCGCACTGTTCGCACGTGAGCGGCCCGGTCCTCCGGGTGGTCCAGCAGTCCGGCTTCATCGACCAGCGTGAGCAATGCCACGGCGCGTTCGGCATCGATACCGCATTCTCCGGCGCGCCAGATGATCTGCGGCTTGGTGCGCAGACCGTCGAGCAGGCGGAGGAAGGTGACGACGGTCTCGGCGTTCATGCCTTCCGGATCGAGCACCACGGCGGTTTCCGGATCGCACCCGAGTTGGACGACGCCGGTCGGGCGGACCAGGACGGTAACCCGCGGACGCAATCGAGGACCACGACACATCGTTGTCATGTCATCAGTATGTGAACCCCGCGGGGTACGGCCCGTGGCGAAATCCTCGGTTATCCACAGGATTTCGCGTCATCCACAGCCTGGATCAGGAGGATTCGCCGCCCTCTTTGCCCAGGTCAGGCCCGGTGTCGTCGTCCTTTTGCTCGCGTGCTGCTCGCTCACGAGCCTCGGTTTCGGCCAGTTGCGCGAGCGGATCGTCGAACACGGTGGCGCCGCCGCCGATGACCGAGTCGATGAAGCCTGCGGGGGAGTCCAGATCGTCGGAGTCCGGCAGCAGGTCGGGGTGTGCCCACACGCGGTCGCGGGCGGTCATGCCCGCGTCGGTGGTGAGCCTGCGCCACCGCGCCGCCGCCTCGCGCAGCTTGCGCGGCCGCAATTCCAGGCCGACCAGCGTGGCGAAGGTCTGCTCCGCGGGACCGCCGGTAGCGCGCCGCCTGCGCAGCGTCTCAGCCAGCGCGCCCGCACCGGGCAAGCGGTCGCCCACGGCGTCGGCGACGACCACCTGCACCCAGCCCTCGATGAGCGCCAGCAGCGTTTCCAGCCGTTCCAGCGCCTGCTTCTGCTCGGGCGTGGTCTGCGGCTCGAACGTGCCCTGGGCCAGGATCTCCTCGAGCTTCGACGGGTCGGTCAGCGACATCGGGTCGATGTTCTGCGCGGCCTGCTCCATCGCGGAGAAGTCCATCCGGATGCCGCGCGCGTAGTCCTCGACCGCGCCGAGTACCTGCTGGCGCAGCCACGGCACGTGCGCGAACAGCCGCTGGTGGGCGGCTTCCCGCGCGGCGAGGAACACCAGGATCTCGCTTTCCGGCTGCTCGAGTCCGGCACTGAACTCCGAGATCGCCGTGGGCAGCAGCGCCGCGGTGCCGGTGGGGCCGAGCGGAAGGCCGATGTCGGTGGAGGTCAGTACCTCTTTGGCGAGCTGGCCGAGCGCTTGGCCGAGCTGCGATCCGAAGGCCAGGCCGCCCATCTGTCCCAGCATGCCGACCATCGGCGCGGCGAACTGCCTGGCCTCTTCCGGCAGCGCCGCGGTCCACATGCCCGAAATCTGCTCGGCGACCGGGTCGCACAGCCGCTGCCAGGTGGGCAGGGTCTGCTCGATCCAGTCGTTGGCGGTCCACGCGGCCGTCTTGGCGGCGCCCGCGGGCAGGGTGGTTGCGCCGTCGAGCCAGAGTTCGGCGAGGCGCGCGGCGTCGGTCACCGCGCTCGCGGCGCCCGAGCTCACCGGGGCGACGGTCGGGCCGAGCTGCTGGCGGGCCAGCCGCTTGGCGACGTCGTAGTTCACCGGCCCGGCCTGCGCCGAGCCCGGTTGTCCCATGCCGCTGAGCATCTGGCCGAGCGAGGTCAGCATCTGGCCGAGTTGCGCCGGGTCGAATCCGCCCGCGCCGGACCCACCGATACCGAAACCGAACGGGTCGCTCGGGCCGGGACCGCTCGGCTCGTCACCGCGCTCGCGATCGTCGTCGTCGCGGTTCGAGAATCCGAAGGGGAGGTCGTTCATGCTCTTCACGTTACGCGTGTAGCACAGCGTCCCTGTGTTCGCGCGGCGCGAAACCGGAGGCGGCGCGCCCGGGCGAAATGACCGCCTCCGCCCACTCACGCCGCGGGCTGTCATTACTGTGGTCCAGGTGAATCGTCGGATCCTCACCCTGGTGGCCGCCCTGATCCCGGTGCTCGTGCTCGGTGTCGTCGGCAGCGTGCTGACTGTGCCGTTCGTCGCACTCGGGCCCGGCCCCACCTTCAACACCCTCGGCACGGTGGACGGCAAGGACGTCGTCGATGTGCGGGGCACCGAGGTCGATCCGACCACGGGCCATCTCAACATGACCACGGTGTCGGTGCGCGACGGGCTGAGCATCTTCGAGGCGTTCGGCTTCTGGGCCAGCGGCAAGCACGGCCTGGTGCCGCGCTCGGAGGTCTACCCGCCCGGCGTGTCGCGCGAGGAGATCGACAAGTCCAACCAGGAGGACTTCAAGGACTCGGAGGGCAACGCCGAGGTCGCCGCCCTGCACTACCTGAACCTGCCCACGGTCGTGCTGCTGCGCAAGGTGTCCGACGACGGGCCCGCTCACGACGCGCTGCGTGCGGGTGACGAGTTGATCAGCATCAACGGCACGCCTGTGACGACACCCAAGGATGTCGTGACCGCGGTCTCGTCCCAGGCGCCCGGCAGCACGCTCACCGTGGTGTTCCGGCGCGACAACGCCGAGCAGACCGCGTCGATCGTGCTCGGCGCCCGCCCCGGCGATCCGGCCAAGGGCTACCTCGGCGTGACGCCGGGCGAGGGCGCCCGGCCGCCGCTGGAGGTCGCGTTCAATCTCGCCGACATCGGAGGCCCCTCGGCGGGCCTGATGTTCAGCCTGGCCCTGATCGACAAGCTCACCCCCGGCGAACTGGACGGCGGCAAGTTCGTCGCGGGCACCGGAACCATCGATCAGGACGGCAAGGTGGGGCCGATCGGCGGCATCCAGTACAAGATGATGGCCGCGCGGGACGCGGGCGCGGAGACCTTTATGGTTCCCGCGGCCAACTGCGACGAGGCCAAACAGCGGATTCCCGACGGCCTGCGGCTGGTGCGCGTGGAGAACCTCACCGGCGCGGTGCAGTCGCTCAACGAGATCAACACCGGCAAGGAACCGGTCGGCTGCGGGTGAGCCGGATCGTTCGGCCGGTCGACAACCCGCAACGGAAGCTGCGCGACTCGCCCGGACTGCACAGCGGCTGGTGATCCCGACCGAAGAACGCCGCGCGCCCGACCGTTGAACCGCGATCGGGCCGGGCCGTGCCGCACCGGAGCGTCAGCGCTTCACTCCAGCGTGTGATGCAGAGCTTCGACGAGGTTCGGCGCCAGATTGGGGTAGGTGCGCAGGTCGAGGTCGCCGAAATCGTCCGCGTCGTCCTCGGGGCGCAGCTGCAACAGGCACAGCGACGCGCCGTCGCGCAGCACGGCGGCGAACAACCGGGCCTCCCTGCGCTCCGGGTGCGCCTCGGCGGCGGCGCGCGCGGCCGCGTCGGCGGCATCGTGGTCGGCCAGCAGCGGGGCGAGCGCGTCGTCGAGCGTCGATTCGGCGTCGGGCGGGAGCACCACGATCTCCTGCACCAGCACGCAACCGCGGACGGCGGGGGGCCAGGTGGTGGTGGCCAGGAATTCGTCCAGGGCGATCGAGCCGCCGGTGATGTCGTCCGGGAAAGCCTCCTGGGCGACCGGCGTCAGCTCGTCGCCCTCGTCGAGCTGATCCTCCAGTTCCGGCTGCGCCGCGACCAGCTCCGCGGTCGGCACCAGGGCGAACATCTGCGGGGGACGGCCCCACCCCTCGGCATCGACGAATTCCGCCACCTCCCGGACGGATCGGGCAAGGACGAGTTCGGCGTGCAGGTCTGGGGTCACGCGAACATCCAATCAAACCGCGGGCGCGGACAGCCGGAAACCCCGGGCGATCGATTCCCCGGCGCGGCAAGCGCAACCCTGCCAGCTGCATGGTGTCCGATTTCCGTAGAGTGGGCCGAGACGGTCCGGAAGGACCACCCGCAAGATCGGACTGCGGCGCATCGGCCGAGCGTATCGGTGCGAGCGTCGCCGGACCTTGGAGAGTGGCATCGTGGGCATGCGGCCCCCCACCGGCTTACCTTCGCTGTCCCGACGCAGCCGTGTGCTGCTGGTGGCGGCCATCGTCCTAGCGGCGTTACTGCTGCTCGGGCCGCGGTTGACGGACACCTACACGAATTGGCTGTGGTTCGGCGAGGTCGGCTTCCGCAACGTGTATCTCACCGTGCTGCGGACCAGGGTGCTGCTGTTCCTCGTCGTGGCGGCCTTCGTCGGCCTGGTGGTCTGGCTGGCGCTGCTGCTGGCCTACCGCACCAGGCCGGTGTTCGTGCCGGTGGCGGGCCCGAACGATCCGATCGCGCGCTACCGCACCACCGTGATGAGCAGGCTGCGGCTGTTCGGCGTCGGCATCCCGGTGCTGCTCGGCCTGCTGTCGGGTCTGGTGGCGCAGTCGAACTGGGTGACGGTGCAGCTGTTCCTCAACGGCGGATCGTTCGGCGAGAAGGATCCGGAGTTCGGTCTCGACGTCGGCTTCTACGCCTTCGACCTGCCCTTCTACCGGATGGTGCTGAACTGGCTGTTCGTCGCGGTGGTGATCGCGTTCTTCGCCAGCCTGGTCACCCACTACGTCTTCGGCGGCCTGCGGCTGACCGGCCGCGAGGGCACGCTCACCCGCCCCGCGCGCATCCAGCTCGCCCTGCTGGCCGGGATCTTCGTCCTGCTCAAGGCGATCGCCTACTGGTTCGACCGCTACGAACTGCTTTCCAGCAGCCGCAAGGAACCCACCTTTACCGGCGGTTCGTACACCGACATCAACGCGGTGCTGCCCGCCAAGCTGATCCTGCTGTCCATCGCGGTGATCTGCGCGCTGGCCTTCTTTGCGGGCATCGTGCTGCGCGATCTTCGGGTGCCCGCGATGGCCGCCGCGCTGCTGGTGCTGTCCTCGATCCTGGTCGGCGCGGTGTGGCCGCTGGTGGTCGAACAGTTCTCGGTGCGTCCGAACGCCGCGGACAAGGAGAGCGAGTACATCGAACGCAACATCGCCGCCACCAGGCAGGCGTTCGGCATCACCGACGACAGGATCGATTACAAGGACTACAAAGGCGAGAGCAGCAAGAGCCCGCTCGAGGTGCCGGTCGACGCCGCGACCATCGGCAACGCCAGGCTGCTCGACCCGAACATCCTCTCGCCCACCTTCACGCAGCTGCGCCAGCTGAAGAACTTCTACGGCTTCCCGGAGTCGCTGGACATCGACCGCTACAACCTCGACGGTGACGTCCAGGACTACATCGTCGCCGCCAGGGAGCTCTCGCCCGCGGCGCTGAGCGGCAACCAGACCGACTGGATCAACCGCCACACCGTGTACACCCACGGCAACGGCTTCGTCGCCGCCCCGGCCAACCGGGTCAACAAGCCGCCGTCGGACGATCCGAACGCCGCGGGGGGCAGTGGCGACGGCGGTTATCCGATCTTCATGGTGAGCGATCTGTTCACGCCGGCGGACAAGCAGCGGATCAAGGTGGACCAGCCGCGCGTCTACTTCGGCGAGCTGATCTCGCAGGCGAACCCGGACTACGCGATCGTCGGCGCGATGGACGGCCAGCGTCCGCGCGAATACGACTCCGACACCGCCCAATACACCTACACCGGCAAGGGCGGCGTGCCGATCAGCAACTGGTTCAACCGCCTCGCCTTCGCGGCCAAGTACGCCGAGCGCAACATCCTTTTCTCCTCGGCCATCGGCGACGACTCGAAGATCATCTTCAACCGCAGCCCGCGCGAGCGGGTGCAGAAGGTCGCGCCCTGGCTGACCACCGACGGCAACGCCTACCCCGCGGTGGTCGGCGGACGGATCGTCTGGATCGTGGACGCCTACACCACGCTGGACAACTACCCGTACGCGCAGACCACCTCGCTGGAGGGCGCGCTGGAGGACAGCATCGACAAGAAGACCGGGCGGCTGCTGCCGCGTAAGGCGGTCAGCTATATCCGCAACTCGGTGAAGGCGACCGTCGACGCGTACGACGGCAGCGTCACGCTCTACGAGGTGGACTCCTCGGACCCGGTGCTGAAGGCGTGGCGCGGGGTATTCCCGGGCGCGGTGAAGCCGGAGAGCGAGATCTCGCCGGAACTGCGGGCACACTTCCGCTACCCGGAGGATCTGTTCAAGGTGCAGCGCGAGATGCTGTCGAAGTATCACGTGGACGATCCTCGAGAATTCTTCACCAACAACGCTTTCTGGTCGGTTCCCGCCGACCCGACCACCGAGGGCGGGACCACCGCCAACCAGCCGCCGTATTACGTGCTGCTGGGCGACCCGAAAACGAACAAGCCGACGTTCAATTTGACCAGTGCGATGACCGGCTACAACCGGCCTTATCTCGCGGCCTATATCTCGGTGCGTTCCGACCCGGACGGCTACGGGAAATTCACGATTCTTCGATTGCCAACGGACACACAGACATTGGGTCCGCAGCAGACGCAGAACCGGATGACGACCTCGCCGGAGGTGTCCCGCGAGAAAACGCTGCTGTCCAATTCCAACAAGATCAAATATGGCAATCTGCTGACCTTGCCGGTCGCGGACGGCGGCATCCTCTATGTGGAGCCGTTCTACAACGAACGCAACACCGGGCCGAACACGGCGACCTTCCCGCAGCTGCTGCGGGTGCTGGTGAGCTATCGCGACGAGGCGGGCAACGTCAAGGTGGGCTACGCCTCGACCTTGGCGGACGCGCTGAACCAGGTGATCCCCGGTGCGGGCGCGCTGGCCACGCCGTTCGGCGGTGACTCGGGCACCAGGCCCAAGCCTGGCACCACTCCGGTCCCCGCCGAGCAGGGCAACAACGGGACCAGTAACGCCTCGGCTCCGCCGCCGGCCTCGGTTCCGCCACCGGCGACGGGCTCGGCCGCCGCCAAGGACGCCGCGGCGGCCGAACTCAACCGCAAGATCGAGAACGTGCGTAACGCCATGCGCAGCGGGAACTTCCAGGACTTCGGCCGTGCGCTGGACGAGCTGGACGCCGCGGTCAAGGCGTATCAGGACGCCGGTCGCTGAGTAGTGCCGCCGGATAGGACCGGCACGAAGAAAGACGCCGCCATCATCGCGATGGCGGCGTCTTTCTTTCGGCGCGGGAGGTGTCAGCGACCGAGGGAGTCGATCAGCGCGCTGTTCTGGCTCAAGATCTGCTCGAACTGTCCCTTCAGGCCGTACTGCTCGGCCAGCTCGTCCGCGGCGGACTTGGCCTTCTCCACCACGGACTGCGTGGCGCTCACGGCGGGCTGGGCGGGCTCGGGCACGGCGGGAAGTTCCTCCGCCGGGGCCAGCGTCTCGGGCTCGGAGGTGCCCTGGCGCAGGTACCGGCCGCACACCGGCCACGCGCCGGGGCCCTGGGTGGCGAGCACGTTCTCCGCCACGCGAATCTGCTCCGCCTTGCTGGCGGTGTGGGCCGAGCCCTTGCCGCCGTTGGCGGCCCAGGTGCTCTGCGAGAACTGCAGGCCACCGTAGTAGCCGTTTCCGGTGTTGATCCCCCAGTTGCCACCGCTCTCGCACTGCGCGACGCCGTCCCAGTCGTGGGTGGCCGCGGAGGCGGAAGCGGTGGAGAATGCGAACGGGACGGCAACAAGAGCGCCGGTGATGGCGGCGAAGCCGATGGCGCGGGTGCTGATCTTCCGGTTCTCAGTCATGGTCGTTTCCCTCCCTGCGCCCGCCGACACGGCGATCGTGCTTTCTGCCGTGTCCCTGTCCCCAGGTCGTCGGGGATCCTCGAGCCGCGGGACAGGGTCACCGGTGTTCGGCGGTTCGAGTTCTAGCCCGTCTCGGATGATCCGGGCCGTGGAGTGACGGTAACGAAGAATTCTCAGCAGATCACATCTTGATAACGCCGGAATTGCATGATTCGAATAACTCGAATATGCGAGTTTTACCAGGTGGGAAACGTCGTCAACACGCGGATTCCATGCGAAGTTATCGCATCGTTATGTGAGTGAGATCACCCCGATATGGTGAAGTAGATCACGTTTGAAATGGGTTTTCGGTGGTGAATCTTGTGGGCGCGGTGCGGAAATGTGCGGCGTCGTGATTGCTGCGGGATGGTTCCCGAGTTCGGTGGCGGGCGGATGTCCCTGTCGTGCGGTCTGTTCACCTCGTCGAAACCGCCTCTGAGCTGGCGATTTGCAGACTCTGCGAACCCATGTGTAATGTTGTGTTCACCGACGCGGGGTGGAGCAGCTCGGTAGCTCGCTGGGCTCATAACCCAGAGGTCGCAGGTTCAAATCCTGTCCCCGCTACTAGGGAAACGGCTCCGGAACCAGTGGTTCCGGAGCCGTTTTACGTTGTTCTGGTCTGCGCGCGCGTCTACTGCCGGTGCAACCGCTCGCGGACCGCGTCCATGCGGTCGCGTAATTCGTCCGGGCTGATCACGCCGCGATCCATCAGGGTGTGCGCCGTGACGACGACCGAGCGGGTGCGTACCGGGAAGTCGCGATAGATCGTCTCGCCCAGTGCGTCCTCGGCGTGGCGGCGTTCCAGGTTGTCGAACGCGCCGCGCCACGAGAGGCATTCGCACGTGGCCTGCATGCTGGACTCCCACGGGTCGGGTTTGCCGTCGAGCTCGGGCAGCGAGGTCTCTCGGTGCGACGCGGGGTTCAAGGTCTTCAGCAGGACTTCGTACGGACCGCTCGTCACGGGCGGCCCTCCTTCTCGGCGGCGGCGTCGACTCGGTTCGGTGGCTGCTGTGCGGTCCAGTCGGCCTGGGGCAGCGCCACGCCGATCATCGTGTCCCGGGTGACGATGGCGGCCAGCTGTTCCTCGGTCCAGCCCTCGGTTCCCTCTGGGCGCATCGGCATCACCATGAAGCGCGATTTCTGGTTGGAGTCGTGCACCCGGATCTCGACGTCAGGCGGGAAGTGCAAGCCGAATTCGGCGAGCACTTCGCGGGGCCAGCGCACCAGGCGGCGACGGTAGTTGGGCGTGCGATACCAGTCCGGGGACATCCCGAGCACCGGTCGCGGATAGCACGAGCACAGCGTGCACACGATGACGTTGTGCACTTCGGGCGTGTTCTCCAGCACGTAGAAGTAGGTGTAGTCGCTCGGCGTCCCCGATCCGGTCGGATCGCGCCAGTCGATGCCGATCTCCTTGCACGTCTCGGTGCCGTCGGCGAGCAGACGGGCCTTGAACTCGGGGTCGGTCCACGCCTTGGCGACCAGCTTCGACCCGCCGTGCGGACCCACCGATTCGGCCCACTCGGCGAACCTGCGGTGGTCTTCCCGGGAGAACAGCCCCTTCTCGATGGCCAGTTCCCGCACCGCCGTCTCGAGCACCTCGAATTCGCTGATCTGCTCGCTGGTCCGGATCGGCGCGTGTGCGTCGTGATCGTGGGTCCGGCTCACTGGGCATCCTCCTCCGCGGGCTCGAGCCAGCGCTCGGAGACCTCCGTCTCCAAGGTGTCGACGTCGAAGCCGGTGTATTTGGGCCATAAATCCTTCTGGCGGAATCGCACGACGTAGAACGGCTCGACGCGACCGTCGTCCCGTCCCCATGCCTCGTCCTCCGGGATGATCCACTCCGGCCGGTACTCGACGACGACGCCGGTGTGCCCGCGGGTGTAGGCCTGGGTGCGGGTGTGGAACATCGACGTGGCGTCGCGGACGCGCACGCGGTCGCCGATCCGGTACCTCCTGCTCATCTGCGCGCCTCCATTCGTGCGCGTACTTCGTCCAGCTTGTCCGACAGTTCGTCGGGGGTGATCAATCCCTTGGCGACCAACGTCTTCGCCGCGACGGTCGCCCAGCGTGCGTAGTAGGGGAGACCGAAGTACAGCGTCGCGCCGAGGTCGTTCTCCGCTCGCCTGCGTTCCTCGGAGTTCCATACGCCGCGCCAGCCGAGGCATTCGCAGGTGACGTACGTGCTCATCTCCCAGGCCTCTTCCTCCTTCTCCCGGTACTCGACCGGAGTGTCCGGCTGGCCGCCTACGTCGTGCAGAACGTGCCGGAGGGCGGCGAACAACGCGTTCGAGATCTCGTAGGGCGAGTCCAGCGGCTCGCGAAACACCGGTGCGAGGTCCGCGACGCGATGCTGCAACTCGTCGAATCGGTTCGGTGCGCTCATCATGTCTCCGAAGTGACGGATCCGGGGTCCACGGCGGGGCGGTTGCGGCGGGTGTGCTCGCGCACGCCTTCCCTCGTCGGAACTGGAGTGGGAACGAGCGCCATGGAAACTCCAACGGGACGGCCCGCCCAGCAGGCGGGTGCAGTCGGACGACGGGGTGTGACCCCAGTCACAATCGCATGGTTCGGATACCGAGCGTACACGTCGAGATCGATTTGCTGAAGGATGCCTGTGGCGCGGCGAAGAGGGTCGCGCCGGCTCTTGGAATTGGCGCTGCCGACCCTCTTGACTAGCGGAAAATGTGGAGGAAACTATTCATTACACCGGAGCACCGGTAGGTGAGCGCACTGTCAGCTGAGACGTCGGTAGGCAGTGAAGACACCGACCCAGGATCCGGCTAGGCCCCCGGCAAGCCAGTCGAAAAAACCGGAGACTCAGCGACGACTGAGGATCACGGAAACGACGAGACTACCGGGGACTGATCTGTGTAGGAGGTCTTTCGCCTGGTTTCAGGCTCGCGAACAGGACCGGAGTCTCTGCTGAATCGGCCCACTCCAACGGAATGCTGATGGTTGACTAGCCGTGTGCCGGCTGTCTCGGCCGCACACTCGGCAACCCGTATCAGGAGGCACCCGCAATGCCCACTCATGACGGAAGCTGGCCGCAGGGAACACCGTGCTGGGTCGACTGCCAGGTCGACGACCCGGCGCGGGCCCGCGAATTCTATGGCGCACTCTTCGGCTGGGAGATCCAGGACAGCCCGCCCGAAGCGGGGGGATATCTGATGGCGATGCGCAACGGCCGCGCGGCCGCGGGCATCGGACCCAAGCCGGAAGGCATGCCGATGCCGTCGGTGTGGACCACCTACTTCGCCGCCGACAGCGCCGACGCCATCGCGGAGAAGGTGACCGCCGCGGGCGGTTCGCTGATGATGCAACCGTTCGACGTGCTCGATGTCGGCCGCATGGTCGTCGGCGCCGACCCCACCGGCGCGGTCTTCGGGATCTGGGAGGCCAAGGCCCACAGCGGCGCGGGGGTGTACAACGAGCACGGCGCCTACTGCTGGAACGAACTGCACACCAGCGACTACAAGAAGGCCCAGGAGTTCTACGCCGATGTGTTCGGCTGGCAGTACTCCGAAATCGGCGACGGCGAGAATTTCGTCTACTCCACCTTCAGCTTGCCGCAGGGCGGGGACCCCGTCGGCGGCATCAACGACTCGACGAAGATGCCGGGTGACAACCCGTCGTATTGGCTGGTCTGGTTCCAGGTCGGCAACACCGACGACGCGCTCGTCAAGGCGCGCGATCTCGGCGCCACGGTCATGTCCGGACCCGACGACAGTCCTTTCGGCCGCATGGGCCTCGTCCAGGGGCCACAGGGTGAAGTCTTCGGCGTCATCGATCCGACGACGACCGTCGGGGAGCCGCCGACCGGCGCGTGAGTTGTCCGGCGGCGACAACCGAGCCGCCGCGCTCGGTTGTCGCCGCCGCAGCAATCGTGGTTTCGGCGGGAGTGTCGACGGGCTCCGCAGCTCGCGGCGAGGGAGCGTAGGGCCCGGTCGACACGACTCGTGAACGACGCTCGTGCCGACGGATGCGGCGATTCGTCGAGGTTCAGGCCACGGTCGGTATACCCGGGTCAGTCGGTGCGCGCCGATTCGGGCGACACCAGACCGTGCTGATGGGCGTAGACCACGGCGTGGATGCGATCGCGGACCCCGAGTTTGGCCAGGATGCGGGAGACGTGGGTCTTCACCGTCTCCTCGCCGACGCCGAGCTGCGCGGCGATCTCGGCATTGCTGCGCGCGTCGGCGAGCAACAGCAGCACCTCCAGTTCGCGGGCGGTGAGCTGATGGACCTCCGGTGGGGTGCGCGGCGGTGCGAGCGTGTTCGCGAAGCGGGAGACCAGACGGCGGGTCATCGACGGGTCGATCAGCGCGTCTCCGCGCGCCGCGATCCGGATGGCCGCGACCAGTTCTTCCGGCGGCAGGCTCTTCAGCAGGAACCCGCTCGCGCCCGCCTGCAGGGCGCGATACAGGTTGGCTTCGCTGTCGTAGGTGGTGAGCACAAGGACGTGCGTGCCGCCCGCGGCCACGATCGCGGCGGTGGCGGCGAGCCCGTCCAGTTTCGGCATCCGGACGTCGAGGATCGCGACATCCGGTCGTACCCGGGCGGTCTCGCTGATCGCGGCGCGGCCGTCGCTCACCTCGGCGACGCAATCCAGATCCGGCTGACTGTCGACGACGGCGCGCAGGCCGGAGCGGAACATGCTGTGGTCGTCGGCGATCAGGACGCGGATGGGCAGGTTCACGATCCTCCGATCGGCACCGACACCGTGGTGTGCCAGTGCGTGGCGTCGCGGCCGCAGTCCAGGTCGCCGTCGAACAGCTCGGCGCGGCGGCGGATTCCGTTGAGGCCACGCGGTACCGAGGTGTCCGCGGTGACCGGTTCGGGGGCGAGGGGATTGGTCGCGCGCAGCACCACCCGCTTGGGCAGGTACTCCACCTCCAGTCGCGCGTGCGTACCGTCTCCGTGCCGCAGCGCGTTGGTCAGCATCTCCTGCACGATGCGGTACAGCGTGATGTTCAGCGAATCCGGCAGTTGCACCGCCTCGCCGCGCACGCTTGTCTCGACGTCCAGCCCGGCCGCGCGGACGTGCTCGATCAGCCCGTCGATGTCGGCCAGTCCCGGCTGGCGCTGCCCCTCGTCCTCGTGGCCGTGCAGCAGGTCGAGCTGGCGGCGCAGATCGACCATCGCGGCCCGGCTGCTGGACTCCACCGCGGACAGCGACCGGGCGGCGGCCTCGCTCGCCGTGCCGCCGAGGGCCAGCCGCGCCGCGCCCGCGTGGATGCCGATGGCGCTGACGTGATGCGAGATCACGTCGTGCAGGTCGCGGGCGATGGCTGCCCGCTCCTCGGTGACCGCTCGCTCAACGGCCGTCCGGTGCTCCTGCTGCCGCAATCGGGCGCGCTGCTCCAGATCGGCGATGTAGGCGCCGCGCGCCGCCGTGTAGCGGCCGACCAGCCACGGTACGCAGCCCGCGGAGACGGTCGCGGCGAGCAACAGCCGCCAGTCGTGCGCCGCGGCGCTGTCGGTGAACAGGTGCGCTCCCGCGACTCCCGCGCACAGCAGCAGCATGGTGAGCACGGAAGTCGGCCCGGCGAGCCATGCCCCCGCGCGATATCCGGCCACCAGAAACCCGACGTCGGCGAATCGCACCGGGAATCCGTGCCGGTACAGCAGCAGCGCGGCCAGGAGACGGACGAGCACTTGTACCGCCGCGACCACGCCCGCCGTCCGGGGCGGCGCGGCCAAGGCGAGATCGGCGGCGACGATCGCCGTGACCGCGGCGACCGTCTGCCACGGCGCCACCGCGAACACGCCGCACAGACCGAGCACCACCGCGTCGATGGCGGCGGCCACCACGGCGACCACCACCGACTGGCGAGCCAGCGACCTGCTCACGTCCACCAGTTCGTCACCGCCTCCATTCGGTTCCGGTGCCGAGCCCTGAAAGTGATCCTAATGATCGGGCCCCGTCCGAAGACGCCGCACGGACGACAACTCTGCCCCGGTGCGGCCGCGCCCGCGTCCCCCGTGCGGGGGACGCGAAGTCCCTCGTCGGCGCGATGTTTTCCCAGGCCCGAGCCCGTAGCGTCGGGGAGCGACGGCAGACGAAGAAGGAGTACCCATGGGCCGTGTGGAGTTCGAGTTGCTGACCTACGCCATCCCAGCATTCGCGGCGCTCATGCTGATCGAGTGGATCGCCTACCGCCGTGATCCCGACCGATCCGGCAACGGCGGATCGGCCCGCGACACCGCATCCAACGTGACGACGTTCACGTTGGGCAGGCTGGTCAGGCCGCTGATGCAGCATCTGGTGCCGTTCTCGGCGGTCGTAGTCGCCGCGGCGCTCACGCCGCTGCACCTGTCGCCGCGATCGTGGTGGGTCTGGGTGCTCGGCGTGATTGTGACGGATCTCTGCTACTACTGGGCGCACCGGGCCGATCACCGGGTCCGGCTGATGTGGACCGCGCACAACGTGCACCACTCCAGCGAGCACTTCAACCTCTCCACCGCGCTGCGCCTCTCCTGGCTGCATCCGATTCCCAACATCCTGCGTGGACTGGCGTGGGTGCCCGCGGCGCTGCTCGGCTTCCCGGCCTGGATGATCTTCCTGTTGCAGGGCATCGGGCTGCTCTACCAGTTCCCGATCCACACCCAGCGGGTCGAGACGCTGCCGCGCCCGATCGAGTTCCTGTTCAACACCCCGTCGCACCACCGCGTGCACCACGGGTCGAACAAGCCCTACATCGACAAGAACTACGGCGGCATCCTCATCATCTGGGATCGCATGTTCGGCAGCTTCGCCGCCGAGTCCGAACCGGTCCGCTACGGCCTCACCAAGAACATCGGCACCGACAATCCGTTGAAGGTCAACTACCACGAACTGGCGGCGCTGATCCGCGACGTGCGCGGCGCGAGCACCTGGCGCGGGCGGCTCGGGTACGTCTTCGGCCCGCCCGGCTGGACCGAGCACCCCGCACCGCCTGCCTCGATCGAGCCGCCGGTCCGCGCCGAGGAGCACGTCCCAGCCGTGCGGCTCGCGTCCTGATCGACCGGTGGCGGGTAGCCGGGCGGCACGAGCCGTCCGGCTACCGGCGTCATCGGTGCCGCTCGAGACCGGCGGATGACGTGAGCTCGGATCAGACGGAATCGAGATAGAACCGCAGACTCGCGATGCCATCGCCATCGGTCGCGAACTCCACGACCGCGACTCCCGGTACCGCGCCGAGCCGCACACTCGCCGTGACGGTGCGTCCGGCGGCGATCACCTTGCTCCAGCGCATGTTGCGCGCTCGATTCGTGAACTCCTCCACCGACACCGGTGTGCCCGCGGGCAGTTCGATGTCGACCCGCTGCCCGAGCAGCTCGCGCACGCGGCTGAGGTCGGTGCTCGCCGCGGCGGCGAAAAGCCTTGTGGTAGCTCGCTTTCCGCGACGACCCACGCCGCCGAGCGCTCGCAGCATGCCCAGCGCCCCGCCGACGCCCTGGTTGACGATCAACTGCGGTCCGAGCTTCAACGCGGCGGCGAGCCCGGGCAACCCGGTGCGCAACAGCTGCCAGATCATGCCCGCCAGCTCCCAGTGCGCGGCCAGGTAGGCGATCTTCCAGACGCCGTCCTGTTCCACCAGCCGGTAGCGCAGATGCATCGGGACCGAGACGGTGGCGCCGGTCGACATGGTGGTGACGATGGTCAGGTCGCGCAGCACCGTCGGCGGATGGACCAGGTCGCGGTCGACCCGGAACGCGATGGTGTTCGGCCCGATGAAGGTGTCGTAGAAGCGTTCGATGGCGGCGCGGCCGACGTGCGGGCGCGAGCCCACCGGGTCGTTGACCTCCGCGTCCTGGGCGAACAGGCCGACCCACGCGGACTTGTCGTGCGCGGCGACCGCGAGCGGCGAAGCCTCGACGGCCGTCAGCAACGCTGCGCTCGAGTGATCCAGCGGCATGGCAGAACCTCCGTCGACGTGAGCGGGACTCGACACATGGTAGAACAAGTTCTAGTTTTGGCGTCGCGTTACGGTGTGTCCGCGCCGGTCGCCTCCGCACGACAAGGGAACTCGATGGACTGATCCACCGGGGCCCTGCGCTGCTCGCGAAGCTATCGAGCCAGCTGGACTGCATCGGACCAACTGCTTGCGGGTAGTGTCCTGTGTTTTTTCGGAGAGTTTGGCTAAAACGATGCGAAAACGCTGCGGCTGGGCGATTTCGGGCTACAGTCGGGTCATGGGTATCGAGTACGCGAGCGTCATCGATCTACCCCGGTCCGAGGTGTTCGCCTGGCACGCGCGCCCCGGCGCCATGACCCGTCTGGCGCCGCCCTGGCAGCCGGTGTCGCCCCGCGCCGAATCGGACTCGCTCCGCGACGGGCGGGCGGTGCTCGGACTGCCCGGCGGCCTGCGCTGGGTGGCCCGGCACGATCCTCGTGAGTACGACCCGCCGCGCCGATTCGTCGACGCGGTGACCGTCGACGGAATCGGGTCGCTGCCCGCCGGCCTGCTGCCGTGGCGGCACACCCACGATTTCGAGGTCGTCGACGAGACGCGCACCCGGGTGGTGGACCGGGTGGACGCGCCGGTGCCCGCCGCGGTGCTGCGCCCCATGTTCGCCTACCGTCACCGGCAGCTCGCCGACGATCTCGCGGCCCACGCGCGGGCGGCGGGGGCGGGGTTCGTGTCGAAGACCGTCGCGGTGACCGGAGCATCCGGCACGGTCGGTTCGGCACTGGCCGCGTTCCTGTCCGCCGGCGGGCATCGCGTGGTGCGGCTGGTCCGGCATGCACCACGCGCCGCGGACGAAAGACAATGGGCCACCGCCGATCCCGCGCCGGATCTGCTCGACGGCGTGGACGCGGTGGTGCATCTGGCGGGCGCTTCCATCGCGGGCAGGTTCACCGAGGGGCACAAGCGAGCCATCGCCGACAGCCGGATCGGACCGACCCGCGCACTCGCCGAAGTGGCGGCCCGGGCGGCGGTGCCGGTGTTCGTGAGCGCTTCCGCGATCGGCTACTACGGCGCCGACCGGGGCGACGAGGCGCTGACCGAGCAGTCGGCGCGCGGTGCGGGCTTCCTCGCCGACGTGGTCGAAGGCTGGGAGGCGGCGACGGCGCCCGCCGCGGAGGCGGGGGTGCGGGTGGTGCGCGTGCGCACCGGAATCGTGCAGTCCCCGCGCGGCGGCACGCTGCGGCTGTTGCGCCCGTTGTTCACGGCCGGGCTGGGCGGGCGCATCGGTGACGGTCGGCAGTGGCTGTCGTGGATCGGGATCGATGACCTGATCGACGTCTACCACCGGGCGCTGTGGGACACCAGCTTGTCCGGCGCGGTCAATGCGGTTGCCCCGCAACCCGTTCGGAACGCGGAGTACACTGCGGTCCTCGCGAGCGTGTTGCATCGGCCCGCACTGTTCCCGGTGCCAGGGTTCGGTCCGGCGCTGCTACTGGGGAGCGAAGGGAATCGGGAAGTGGCTTCGGCCAGCCAGCGTGTCGTGCCCGCGCGGCTGACCGAAGCCGGTCACCCGTTCCGTACCCCGGCCCTGGAACCGGCGCTGCGGCACCTGCTCGGCAGGCCCGTGGACTGACCTCGGCGACACCGAGGGGACGCCTGAGGCGGTTCTGGGTCCGGCCGGATGTCGTTCATGGGCGAGTGCGCCTCCGGTCGGTGGCCGCAGCCGACGCGAGGCGTTGCAGACGAGGGCCGAATGGTGTTACGGCGCATCGCTGCCGACGAGTGGCGACAGCTGGGACGGCGGTGCGTGTGCTCGATCATCGCCCGTCTTCCTACTGTGGCGCTGCGACAGCGATATGCCTCCTCGGTAATGCATCAATTCTGCATCGAGTAGTGGGAGAAGGATCGGTGGCGTCAGTCGTCGATCGGCTCCCACATGATCTGCGCCGGAGAACGATTCGCAGCGAGTGTTCCGTTCCGGCGTATCTCGACGCACCTCAGGCGAGCAGGTCGGCGGCGTCGAGCAGGCTGCCGACACGTTCCACGCCGTCGGGGAGGAAGACCGCCTCCCAGCCGGGGCCGCCGACCAGGACTCGGGCCCCCGCGTCGAGGCACGCGCGCACCGCGGAGGTCAGCGCGGTGGACTCCTGCTGCGACCACAGCAGCACGGCGGCGGGGTTTTCGAACCGGGCCAAGGTGTCGGCGAGCGCGGCGGCGGGCACGTCGGCGCCGAGCATCCGCGCCCCCACGCCGCGTTCGGCGAGGGTCGCGCGCAGCACCTCCAGCGGAAGCGAATGCGTTTCCCCGCTGGTGCAGGCGAGTACCACTGGCGTCGTGCCGACGGGCGCCGACGGCGGGTTCGTCCGGTGCAGCACCGAGATCACGCACCAGGACAGCAAGTGCTCCACATCGATGCAGCCCTCTCCGCTGAGCTGGCGGTCGACGATGTCGGCGAAAGCCGGTCGGCACAGCAGATCCCAGGTGTCCACCACGCCGAACGCGCGGACATGCGCTTCGATCCGATCGGAGACCGCGGTGGTGTCCAACGCGAAGGCCGCCTCCAGCAACGATTCGCGGCGCCCGAGGGTGGGCGCGGGCCCGCGCACCGCGGCGGCCGCACCCGCCGGGCTCGCGCCCGCGCGGATCAGGGTCAGCATCCGCTCGAGCATGGCGATGTCGGCCTCGGTGTACAGGCGGTGCTTGCCCGGGCGGTGCTGCGGCGGGCCGATGTCGTAGCGGCGGTTCCAGCTGCGCAGCGTCGCGGTCGGGATACCGAGGCGTTCGGCGACCGCGCGCACCGTGTATCCGGCCGCGTCGGACACGGGGACGGGACCGGCGGGCATCGCACTATTCTGCCCGCCGCCGGCGACATTCGTTCCACCCGGCCGGTCGACGGGTCCGCGCGGTGGCGCCACGTCAGCCTCGATCCCGGGCCGGACGGTCGCGCGTGAGCCGGCGGGCTGTCGCCGGGAGACGGGGCGCTGTCCGCGGTGTCATCGATCCTCCGGGAAGAGCTGTTTGCATCAATTATGCATCGTTCTATGCTAGTGTGGTTAGCGTCGCCGATTTCCGAGGAGTTAGCGTGCACCGTCGCAATCTGCTGCGTACGTCCACCCGCCTGCTCGTCGCGGCGGTGTCGGCCCTGTCCGTCACGGCGCTGGCGGCGGGCGGCGCCTCCGGGGAGCCCGGTCAGGTCGCCGGGCCCGCGCCGGTGCCGCGCCTCGAACTGGAGCGGTATCTGGGCACGTGGCGTCAACTCGCCGCCATCCCGCAGTACTTCAACCTCGCCTGCGCGCGGGACACGCAAGCGAACTACGCACTCGATCCGCAGGGGAACATCGCGGTGCGCAACACCTGCACCACGTGGGCGAACACGCAGAACGAGATCAACGGCACCGCGGTGGTCAACGATCGGGAGACCGGGGCGCAACTGCACGTCAGCTTCCCCAGCGTGCCGACCCAAGACGCCTTGGACGGGCCGACCAATTACATCGTCACCGCGCTCGGCCCGGACTATTCGTGGGCGGTGGTCACCGACCCGAGCCGGGCGTCCGGATTCGTCCTGGCTCGCGCGGCGTCGCTGGAGGCCGTTGCGTGGCAGCAGGTGCGCGCGGCGATCACCGCCGCGGGCCAGAACACCTGCCTGTATCTGACCTCACCGACGACAGGCGGTGAGTCGCGCATCGTCCCGCTCTGCGCGGGGTGAACCGGCGTGTTCGGCGCTCGCGAGGGTCGCGTCGCGCGGTATGGCTGAGCCGCCCGATGCCGTCCCGGCGCGGCCCTCATGGGCGCCGAGCACGACCGCACCGTCCGAAGGAGGCTCGAGAATGACCATTCGTGCCGCATGGCGGGAGCGTGCGCGGTGACTGTCACGATCGCTTTGTTCACCCGCGACCTGCGGGTGCGAGACAATCCGGTGCTGACCGCAGCGCACCGGGAGAGCGCCGCGGTGGTGCCGCTTTTCGTGCTCGACGACGCCATCCTCTCCGGCCGCTTCGCCGCGCCCAACCGCGCCGGGTTCCTCGCCGCCGCCCTCGCCGAGTTGGACGACGAACTGCGCGCCATCGGCGGCGGCCTGGTCCTGCGCCGCGGTGACGTGGCCGCGGAGGTCGATCGCTTGGCGGCGCAGGTGCGCGCCGCGCGCGTGCACGTCGCCGCCGACGTCAGCGGCTACAGCCGCCGGCGGGAACGCGCGCTGCGCGAGCTTCTCTCCCGCCGCGACTGCCTGCTGCACACGCATCCCGCCACCGTCACCGCCGCCGATCCGGAGACGCTGTTGCCCGCCACTGGTCGCGACCACTTCGCGGTCTTCACCCCGTATTTCCGGCGCTGGTCCGAGGCGCCACAGCGCAAGCCGCTGGGCAAGCCGCGTAACCTCACGGTGCCGCGGGTGTCCGGCCTGCCGCTGCCGGACGCGGCTGAGCTGTGCGCGGCTCCGATGTCGCCGCAGCTCACGGTGGGCGGTGAGACGACGGGCCGGAAGATCCTGCGCGACTGGTTGTCCGGGCCGGTGGAACACTACGCGCGCGACAACGACGACCTCGCCGCCGACGCCACCTCACGGCTGTCGCCCTACCTCCATTTCGGCTGCTTGTCTCCGGTGGAGCTGGCGCACCGGGTCGACATGTCGACCGAGGGCGGCCACGCGTTCGCCAGGCAGCTGGCCTGGCGCGACTTCTACCACCAGTTGCTGGCCGCCCGCCCGTCCGCGGCCTGGTCGGACTACCGCCCCCGCCCGATCCGCTGGCGCGACGACCAGCAGGCGGTCGACGCCTGGCGGGACGGGCACACGGGGCACCCGGTCGTGGACGCGGGCATGCGGCAGTTGCGCGCGGAAGGCTGGATGCACAACCGGGCACGCCTGATCACGGCCAGTTTCCTGACCAAGTCGCTGCGGGTCGACTGGCGGGTCGGAGCGGAGCACTTCCTGCGCTGGCTGGTGGACGGCGATCTGGCGAACAACCAGCTCAATTGGCAATGGGTCGCGGGTACGGGGACCGACACCAGGCCGAACCGGGTGCTCAATCCGCTGCGCCAGGCGCAGCGCTACGACCCGGACGGCGCGTACGTCCGGCGCTGGATTCCGGAGCTGGCGCACCTACCCGGCGCGCGCATCCACCGACCGTGGCGGGAAAACGTCGATCCGGCGGACTATCCGGCGCCGATCATCGACGTCGTCGGGATGTAGTGCGGCCGAGTCACCCGGACAGCTCGTTCGGCGGCTGCACGACGAGCACGGCGTCGGCGACCGACTCGAAGGCTCTGATCACGTTCTCCAGTTCGTCGCCGACCTCCCGCATCCCGGCGATCGCGGTCAGATCGTCGATGTCGAAGTACCACCGTGCGAACAAGCGGCGGAACGCGTCGTCGGCGTCGCTCGCGAGCCACCGGATCTCGGCGCGATAGCGCGCCGCCCCGACCGGATTCCACGGTGCCGCGAACGATCGGGCCGTGTTCCGCCCGCATTCCTGGACGATGCCGATGATCTCGGCGAGTTCGTCCGCGAGCGCCGTCACGCGGTGCCGGTGGGCGAGCTCGGCTGTCGTCGCGAGGTGGACCACGACATCGCGCAAGGCGCGGGTGAGATCGCAGTCCGGCTCGCCGGGCAGCTCGCACGCGATGTCCTCGGCGAGTGTCGAGAGCCGAGCGTGTACCGCGTCGGGAACGACGGGGAGCATGTCGAGCATCGCCGCGGCTCGCCCGACCGTATCCGCCGCACGCCGAGAACAGTCGTGCGAGTGTCTCCGGGCCAACGGTTGCGACGATGTCACAGGTGCTCCTGACGGTCGATCGAAAGGTCTGCGGCGACGTTCCGCCTCGCGGTCGCGACCGGTGCCGCGACACAGATGATTCGAAGAGCGAGGACACGCGAATCAAGCCGCCTCGACCACATACGTTCCCGCGTGAGCTTGGCGAATCCCGTTCGCGCGCGTTTGAATTGATGTGTCGAGGATTTGCCATGTCCGAGGAAAGGGGCCTGTCATGGGCACCGTCGAAATCGCGATCACCATCGGCCGCATCGTGGACACCCTGCAGAAGGCGCTGATCCTGCTCATCCTCTGAGCGGCTCGTGTTTCCGGGCCTGCCGACGAGGGTTGCCCGGGAATCACGGAGATTCGCCGGATCGTTCTCCCGGTCGATCAGTCGCCGTGCACCGACCGGTGGAAGTCCCATGCGTCGGAGACGATGTCGGCGAGGTCGGGGCGCTGTGGCTTCCAGCCGAGCCGGGTCCCCGCCTTGCCGCTCGCGGCCACGCAGACGGCCGGGTCACCCGGCCTGCGCGGGCCGTAGTGGACCGGGAAGTCGCGTCCGGTGACTTCGCGCACCGTGTCGAGCACCTGCCGGTTGGAGTACCCGCTGCCGTTGCCGAGGTTGTACACCTCGTATTCGCCGGGACGGATGGCCTCCAGCGCCAGCAGGTGCGCGGCGGCCAGATCGGCCACATGCACATAGTCGCGGATGCAGGTGCCGTCCGGCGTCGGGTGGTCGGTGCCGTAGAGGGTGAACGAATCGCGTTGTCCCGCAGCGGCTTGCAGCAGGATCGGGATCAGGTGCGACTCCGGCTCGTGCCGCTCGCCCAGGTGTGTGTCACCGGTGACGACGGCGCCGGATGCGTTGAAGTAGCGCAGCGACGCCGCGCCGAGTTCGCTCGCGCCGCACTCGCCCGCGATCATCAGGTCCACCGTCGCCTTGGTCGCCGCGTACGGGTTGGCCGGACGCACCTCGGCGCTTTCGTCGAAGGGTGTGCTGCCGTCGCCGGTGTACATCGACCCGGTGCTGGAGAAGATCAGGCGCGGGGTGCCCGCGGCGCGAACGGCGCGCAACAGGGCGAGCGAGCCTTCGATGTTGTTCCACCAGTACTTCTCCGGATTCGCGACCGATTCGGCGACCTCGATCTTGGCGGCGAAGTGCAGCACGCCGTCGAAGCCCGCCGCCGGGGTGAGCACGTCGGCGACGCGGTGGATCGACAGCTCGTGGAACGTCGCGCGCGGCGGAAGGTTCGCCGGGAAGCCGGTGGACAGGTCGTCGAGAATCACCACTTCATGGCCCGTGTCGACGAGTTGATGCGCGACGACGCTGCCGATGTAGCCGGCGCCGCCGGTAACGAGAAGCTTCACGAATGTCCTCTCCTGGGGGTGGCTGGCGGAAGATCTCAGAGTAGGCCGTGACGAGGGCGCCGCTGGCCGGGTCTGGGTCCCGAACCATCATCGCGTCCGAGCCCGGCCGGGGAACGCTGTCGAAGCTGTGAATTCGCTGGAGATGTCGATCCGGTTGTCAGCTATTTCCCAGCGCAGTATCGGGCTCCCTCGAGATCCCGGGCCGAGGATCTTTCTCGCGGTCGAAGTCCGGCCGATGGCCCCACGGGCCGATACCAAGGAGAACGAGTATGAAGGCGTTGAAGTCCAAGGTGGTGAAGGCCGCGGTGGGTCCCGCTGCCCTGAGTCTTTCGACACGCCGCCGATCAGGTCGATTACCTCGCTGGTAATCGACCTGATCGGCGTTGTGGGCGAGGCTCGGGAGCATGGTGACGAACAGCACGCGGCGAAACCGCTCCGCACTGACCGGTGCGCTGCGCGGCTTGGCGCTCGGCCGGGTCGCGCTCGGCTCGGCCGCGCTCGTGGCCCCGCGGACGCTGACCACGGCGCTCGGCGTGCGGCCCACGCCCGAACTCGACTACATGACCCGGATCTTCGGCGCGCGGGCGATCGCGCTCGGCCTCGGGTATCTCACCGCGCCCGCCGAGGAGCTGCCGCGCTGGCAGCGCTTGGCGTTGCTGGTGGACATCCTCGACACGACACACGGCGGGGTGCGCGTCCTGCGTGGCGACGTTCCCCGGCCGACCGCGGTCGCACTGGTCGCCCTGACCGGCGGGTACATGCTCGTCGGCGCGACCAGGCTGGCCAGGGATCTGCTGTGAATGTCTTTGGCACACTGGTGCGATGGCGACCGTTGTGGCATTCCACGCGCATCCCGACGACGAGACGCTGCTGACCGGCGGGACGCTGGCCGAACTGTCGGCCGCCGGGCACCGGACCGTCATCGTGGTGGCCACCGACGGCCATATGGCCGATCTCGACGGCCGGAAGGCGCTGCGGCTCGATGAGTTGGAGGCGAGCGCCGCCGCCCTCGGCGTGCACCGCGTAGCGCACCTCGGTTACGCCGACAGCGGGCACGGCCCGGTGCTGTACGCAGACCCACCCGACCGGATGCGATTCGCCCGCGCGGACCCCGAGGACGCGGCGCGTCGGCTGGCCGCGATCCTGCGCGAGGAGAACACGGAGATCCTGCTCAGCTACGACCGCAACGGAGGGTACGGCCACCGCGACCACATCCGCGTGCACGAAGTGGGTAAACGCGCGGCCGAATTCGCCGGGGTAGCGCGCGTTCTGGACGCCACCCTGCCCCGCGATGGTTACGCACGTCTCGTGCGTTCGCTGACGCGGCTGGGACTTCCTTTCCGCTACGACTTATCGGTGCTCGACTCGTTCTACAGTCCACGTTCGGCGATCACCCATCGAATCGACGTCTCCGCCCAAGCCGCCCGCCGCAAGACCGCTCTGGCCGCCCACCGGTCCATCATCGAGGGCTCCAGCCGCTTCGCGGCCATCGCGAAGGCGCTACTCCGCATGCCGACGCCGGTGCTCGCCCGGGTGATGCGCTGGGAGTGGTTCGCCGAAGAAGGCGCTACCTCGACCTCGGGAACTCCGCTCGACGACATCTTCCGGCCCGCGTCCCGCTGAGCGGTGTGCCCTCGGGTTCGCGACCCACCGCGTTACTTTGTGCGATTGCGCCGACAAGATTTCTCGAAGCAAGCAGCATTCGATTCCGGCGCGGGTCGTGCTGCGCGGGCTGTGCCGACTCGATCCGGACGAGCGCCGCTGGGACGCGTTGAACCCGGGCTCTCCCAGCCGGTGGCTGCCCGCGCGTCCACGGGAAGCCG
This sequence comes from Nocardia sp. NPDC004260, assembly GCF_053603155.1. Classification (NCBI taxonomy): domain Bacteria; kingdom Bacillati; phylum Actinomycetota; class Actinomycetes; order Mycobacteriales; family Nocardiaceae; genus Nocardia; species Nocardia sp. NPDC004260. The sequence goes on from NZ_JBSGEZ010000008.1 coordinate 108,641, forward strand.
ACCGGTGTTCGACGGTTACGCCAGGTGAGCGGTGAGGTTCGGTGCGGAAGCCTCCTTCGCGGCGGCTCTACTGCGCTGGCATGCGCTCACCTACGGAGCGCGTATCGGCGGGTTCCCGAGGCAACACCACGGTGAAGGTCGCACCGCTGCCCGGTTCGCTGTCGACCGACACCCGTCCGCCGTGGGCCGTCACCAGGGCTTGGACGATGGACAGACCGAGGCCGGTGCCGCCGCTGGTGCGAGTGCGTGAGGCGTCCGCGCGATAGAAGCGTTCGAACGCCCGGGCGGCGGCCTCAGGAGACAGGCCGGGGCCCGCATCGATCACGTCGACCCGGACACGATCGGGGGCGGCCGTGAGCCGCACCGTGATCGGCGTTTCCCGCGGGGTGTGGGTCAGGGCGTTGCCGAGCAGGTTGCTCAGTATCTGGCGCAGGCGGGCCTCGTCGCCGATGACGTCCATGGTTCCCTCGCCGTCGCCGACTGCCAGTGTGATCGGGCGATCCGGCGCGTCGGGCGAGGGTTTCTGGCGGGCGGCGATGGCCCTGGCGTTGTGCACGGCGTCGCCGGCGAGGGCGAGCAGGTCGACGGGTTTGCGCTCCAGCGGGCGTTTCTCATCCAGTCGCGCCAGCAACAGCAGATCTTCGACCAGCAGACCCATCCGCTCGGCCTCGGCCTCGATCCGGCCGACCACCATCCCCGCGTCGCTGCTGGCGCCCTGACGGTACAGCTCGGCGAAACCGCGGATCGTGGTCAGCGGCGTGCGCAATTCGTGGCTGGCGTCCGCGACGAAGCGGCGCATCCGCGTCTCCGAGCGGCGGGCCGCTTCCTCCGAGGCCTCGGTGGCGGCCACGCCGTGCTGGATCTGCGCGAGCATCTCGTTCAACGACCGCGCCAGATGATCGACCTCGGTGTCGACGCCGCGCACCGGGACCCGCCGGTGCAGGTCGCCGCCTGCGATCGCCGCCGCGGTCTGCTCCACCTCGCGCAAGGGCCGCAGGCTGCGCCGGATGACCAGGTAGCCGACGGCGCCGAGGGCAAGCAGTGCCGCCGACCCCGTGCCGATCTCGAAGAAGATCAGCCGCGATACCGTCTCCTGGTTGTCGGTGAGCGGCAGGCCGATGGTGGTCGAGCCGTACTGGTTGGTGGTGGTCAGTACGCGCCAGCGCACCGAGGAACCGTCCGCGGAACCCACCGTCTGCGGGGTGTGGGCTTTCGCGCCGCTGAGATCCGGGTTGCCCGCGGCGCTGTTGGCGCCCGGTAGGTCCTGATACACCTGCCCGTCGGCGCCGGTACGCAGTTCGAAGAACCGGCGCGGCTGCTCGCCCGCCGACCTCGGCTGCACCGGCAGGGCCGGAAGATCGGCCGGAAGCCATTGCACGCGACCGTCGCCGGTGGTCACTTGGCGCATCGGACGCGGCTCCGCCCACTGCCGTGCCGCGTCGTAGAGCTGCTCGTCGGTGCGCTGGGTGAGCGATCGGCTCAGCGCCGAGGTCACCGCCGCGCCCGACGCGAACAACGCCGCCGCGGTCAACAGCAGCAGCACGATCACCAGCCCTATCCGCAGCGGGACCGCCGACACTCGCCGCGCGAGTTTCTCCCGTGCGCTCACGTCCGGCTCACCTGCGGTTCGCGCAGCACGTATCCCACGCCACGCAGCGTGTGCAGCAGCTTCGGTTCGGAGGTGTCGATCTTGCGCCGCAGGTACGACACATACGACTCGACCACGCCCGCGTCGCCGCCGAAGTCGTAGCGCCAGACGTGGTCGAGGATCTTCGGCTTGCTCAGCACCTTGCCCGCGTTGACCATGAAGTACCGCAGCAGGGTGAACTCGGTCGGCGACAGCGACACCGGCGCGCCCGCTTTCCACACCTCGTGGCTGTCGTCGTCGAGCACCAGGTCGCCGACCGTCATCCGGCTGGCGTCCTCCTGGATGGACTGTATTCCGCTGCGGCGCAAGATGACTCGGAGCCGAGCGATGACCTCCTCGAGGCTGAACGGCTTGGTCACGTAGTCGTCCGCGCCGAGGGTGAGGCCGGTGAGCTTGTCGTCGACGTCGTCGCGCGCGGTCAGGAAGAGCACGGGGGCGTCGACCCCGTCGGCGCGCAGTCGCCGCAGCATCCCGAACCCGTCCATGCCCGGCATCATCACGTCGACGACGAGTGCGTCCGGCCGGAAGGTGCGCACGCGGTCCAGCGCGTCGGTTCCGCTGACCGCGGTGGCCACCTCGAAGCCCTGGAACCGCAGGCTCACGGCGAGCAGCTCGATGATCATCGGTTCGTCGTCCACGATGAGGACGCGGGCTTCGGGTTCGGTGCCGGTCATGATCCCATGATTACGCCGCAGGCACGGAGCGACCTGCGAGCAAGCTGGGTATTTACTGGGAGCCGCGCGGGCGCGGACACGCGAACGGAGTATCGCCGCGTCGTGCGACGCGGCGATACTCCGTCGGCGGGGATCGGAATCGTCAGCTGGTGGGTGCGGTCAGGTCGTAGACCGTGACGTTGCCGACCGTCTTCGCGGTGTAGTGCGCCTTCACCCATTCGGTGATCTCGTCCGCGGCCGACTTCTCGTCCCCGGAGCCGGGCCGCATGCCCTGCCCCTGCGCGATGAACCAGTGCACCTCCCCATCGGCCACGTACTGCTGGAACCGAGCCAACGTCGGCGCGTCGTCGCCGCCGCTGAAGCCGCCGATCGCGATCACCGACGTGCCGGTGCGCAATTCCAGGCTCGACGCGGTGCCCGAGCCGATGCTCGCCGCCGACCACCGGCTGTCGGTGTTCTCCAGCAAAGCGTTCAGCTCGGCGTTGTCGGCGCTGCCGCCCGGTCCACCGCCTCCGGGAGCGCCGCCCGCGGGTGCCCCGGCACCGGTCGGCACGCCGCCGTCGGCGGCCATGTCCCCGGTGGGCAGTTCGCTGCCGGTGGGAGTCGCGCGGCCGGCCCCGGACGCTCCGCCGGTGGCCTCGGCGCGGCCGTCGTCCGCTCCCCGGCCCGGGCCACCGGCTCCGCCCGCACCGGGCCCGCCCATGGAACCCGCCTGCGCGGGTCCGGAGGTGGGGATGCCGCCGCTGTGCGCGTGGGTGACCGTTTCGACCGCGTAGGCCGTCGACCCGGCGAATCCGGCGAGCAACGCCGTGGCCGCGATCGCGACGGCGATCCGGCGCGACCGGTGCGTGCCGACCAGCAGCGCCACCGCGGCGATCGCCGTCGCGGCCACTACCGTCCAGCGCAGCCACGGCAGCCAGTCCGGCGTGCGGTTCAGCAGAACGAAGGCCCAGGCGCCGGTGACCGCCGACAGCAGTGCCAAGGTGATCCTGGCCGCCACGTGCCCGCGCCGCCGCCACAGTTGCGTCACCGCGATCGCGGCGACACCGGCGACGCCCGGCGCCAGGGCCACCGTGTAATACGGGTGGATGATGCCGCTCATGTAGCTGAAGACCAGGCCGGTACCGAGCAACCAACCGCCCCAGAGGATCAACCCCGCCCGCAGCCGATCGGTGCGCGGTGCGCGGCCACTCAGCCAGAGCCCGGCCACCAAGCCGATCAGCGCGCGTTCGCTACTGAAACTCGCTCCCGAACTGCAGGAGGCGCTGCGCGCCGGTGAACTTGCGGTACGAGTTGCCCGAGGCCTCGCCCAGGTTCCCTGGGAGGAACAGGTCGCTCGGTGGCATGCTGAGCAGGAAAACGCCGGGAAGAACCAAGAGAGGGCTGACGCCCCGAAGCCAGGGCCCAAACTCCGCCCAGCAAGCGCCCCGCGCATCGTCAAGGCACTGAGCCGGTTTGAACCAGAACCGGCGATCCTGGCCGAGGCGCTAAGCGACTACCTTGACGCAGGGCAGCTCACCCAGCTCCTATCGGCACTCCAGGCAACTCGCTGAACCGCTCGGCCGCCGCGAACCGGCGTTCTTTACCGCGGTAAAGAACGCCGCTGTCTGGCGGTGGTTGGCGGTTCACGCTGAGGCAGGGCGGCGCGGGACCGCTACACAGCTCGAATCGTCGCGCACAATCTCTCCGGACGAAGGGAGCTCGCGTGAGTCGTGATAAGTGGCCCGATGACGTTCGTACGGCGGCACTGACGCTGATGGCGCAGCTGCACCACCAGCGGCCGGACGCGAGTCGCCGCCTAGTGTGCATGGAGGTCATGCGCCGGATGGACCCGGCGCCAGCACTACACACACTGCTGTACTGGGCACGGGCCTACGCGGTCTTCCCGCGACGCCCACAGTTGCGGTCGGTGCGCTACGTAGAGCCGGTCGCCTCCGAAACCCTTGACGTGGAACCTCTGGACATCGACGAAGGCGAGGAGCTTGAGGAGATGGAGCCGCCCACACTGGCGAATGACGACGACCTCGCGGGTGCGCTGCGGGAGAAAGCGTTCGACCTGCGCGTCGAGTTGCGGAATCTTGTAGCTGCGGTCGAGGGGGACGATGACCTCGAGGTGCTGCAAGCGGCCGATGAACACCTGCTTGCCGTGGAGAGCCTCCTCCGATCTTTGGGCGAGCAAGTGCGTGGTAAGCCGCCTGTCCGTCGGGCTATCGCCGGATAACTCTCTCGAACAGGGGGCCGATTTCCGGACATCGCAGCGAGGGCATCCATCGCATGTGCATACCGGAGTAGCATTCGGGTATGGCGAGGAAGCGGCAGACCCGCAAAGTGACCGTGACCGTGCCCGAAGAGGTCGCGGCCACTCTCGACACCTGGCGCGAGGGCGGGACGATCGAGTCGGTGAGCGCGTTCGTCGCAGAGTCGATCCAGGCAGCTGTCGATCGGCAGAAGTCCCTGTCCACCATCGAATCCGTCTACGGCGGCCGCCCGCCGTTGGAGATGATCAACCGCGGCCGTGAGCTGTTGGGCCTGCCGCCACTGTCGTCTGACGAGCACCCTGCTGCCGGCGCCGCATGAGCGCAACGGCCCTGTCCGGGGTCGTGCTCGATCTGGCCGCTGTGCGTGGCTGGTGCCGCCGCGACCCGTATCCCCACGCCATCACCTGGGCGACCGTCGAGTCGGGCAACACCATCGTCGTACCCGCCGCCGTGCTGACCGCCGCCTACGCGCTGATTCCGTCCGACCAGCACGACATCCTCGCCGCCCTGGTGGGCATGCCACACACGCTGGTGGCCGCCTGCGACGAGGCCTCCGCTGGTGACATCGGCACCTTGCTGGCGGGGAAGTCGAACGCCGACGCATTGTTGTCGGCGGCGCACGCTGTGCGCGAATGCCTCTCGCGTCGCTGGCATGTGCTCACCGACCGCTCCGACGTGCTGCTCGACATCGACTCGGGCACGCTGACCGACACCATCCCATAGAACGAACCAGCGGCATGATGCGAGGCGAGGACATCCGGGCAGCCCGGAAAGCGAGGGGATGGTCGATCCCGATTCCTCGTCGCGGCCTTGATCGAGGCCGCCGACCGCGACGGCGTCCACCTGATGACCCCGGCCTCGCTGAAGACGTCGGTGTCGCGGTGGGAGAACGGCCACGTCGTACCCGACCACCTGTACTCCAGACTGCTGGCCACGGTGCTGCATCTGCCGTACGCCGGCGACCCGCTCGCTCGAGGACGTGAGTATCAACGCGACGTCGCCGCCGCGATCACCGTGCTCGACGGGCTGGCCGACAGCGACAGCGGAAACGATCCGGCCCTGGTCACCGCGGGAGCGATCACCAGCATGGGCGCCTCCCAGGTCGTGACCGGGTACCTGTTCGCGCAATCGCCCACCCTGACGGTGGAGCCAGACGACCCCGTACACGGAGTCGCGATCGCCACCCGGATCCGATACACGGTCTCGACGATGATGTCGATGGACTTCGCCCGCGGTGGTGGGCACGTGCGGCGCACACTGCTGCAGTTCTTCCGCACCCAGGTCGTGCCCGAGCTGCACGCCGTGCATCCGCAGCGGGTGCGCCGCGAGATCTTCTCCGCCGCCGCCGAAGTCGTTCAGCTACTGGGCTGGAGCGCCTACGACGCCGGACGCCACCCCGCCGCGATCAGATACTTCATCCAGGGCCTTCGCCTCGCCGAGGAAGCCGGGGACATGCGGATGGGCGCCCGGCTGCTGGCCAACCTGTCTCATCAGAGCAATTTCGTCCACCGCTTCGACGACGCGGTCATGTACGCGCGGGCGGCGCAGTCCGCTCTGCGGGGACACGGAACACCCAGTGTCGAGGCCATGTGCGTGATGATGGAGGCGCGCGGGCTGGCCAGCCTGGCCGATCGCAAGGGCACCGCGACCGCGATCCACCGCGCCGAGCAGCTGTTCGAACGCCGCCACGGCGACGAACCGACCTGGATCGGCTACTACGACCCCGCCGAACTCGCCGGCGACGCCAGCCACTGCTGGCGCGATCTGCAACTCGTACCCCAGACCCGCACCTTCGTCAGCGACGCCCTCACCGACGACACCCCACCCCGGACCCGGGCGTTCATCCAGATGGTCTCGGCCGAAGCATCGCTGGCCGCTGGTGACTGGGAGGACGCCGGGGCACTGGCCGCGGCCGCCGTCGTCAATGGCAGTGACCTGCGGTCGGCACGATACCTCCAGTACCTGCACGATTTTTACGGTCGGCTGCCACCCAGCGCTGGCCAGCACCCCACGCTCGCCGAGTTCGTCGACCTGCTGAACACCCGATACCCGGCCATCGTCAAGCAGTAAGCTTTGTGATGACATGGCCGATCGCTTCTGGCCTGCGGGGACAATGCAGCCGGACAACAGCAACTGTCTTGTCGTCGTGGCGTTTCGAGCGTGGTCGGATCTTCGCCGTTGGGGTCGGCTGACTCCTCCCAGTGCCAGCACACTGTTCGAGAAGCACTTCGAGAGCGACGCTGTCCATGTCGACATCCGCCAGGAGACACCGAGTTCGGCGACTATACGATCGTCTATGTCCAAGATCAACCGGATCAGTATTTCATGCGCGGCGGGGGTGCATGTTCAAAAAATTATGAAAAGTGTTGTGCCGCAATTCAAACCAATTGTGACGAATGATTGTTACATTGCCTGCGGCCCAACTATGTGGAACTGGGTACACCCTCGTAGGGTGATACCGCAATGCTTGAATCCCCATTTGTGGGAATATTAATAATATAATTCCATGGAAAACTCGACTCCGTGGGGTAAAATTAAAAACCAGAGTGGCCCCGCCGAAAATTCTGCCGATCAACCCCGTATGAAGGGGGGCAGGCTACGTGTGGCCCTCAACGGGAACTGGGGTTACCTGTGGGCCGCAGTTGGAAGCCTGATCACCTTCGCCTTGCTGTTCCGGCCGTGGCTCACCGTATCCGGTCCCAACGGCAAAGCCGAAACCAACGCATTCGGCCGCATCAACGCCTCTACCCGATACCTGACCGTCTGGTCGTCGACGAAACCAATGTCTTTAGCTCACATCACCGGTTTCTGGGCGCTCCTGACCACCGCCGCCATCATCGTCTGTGTGCTCACCGCGATGACCAATCTTCGGACTCGCAACAAAATACTCGAGCGCACGACAGCGATATCCTCAGTGGCAGTAGCGATCTTCACGATCTGCACCCTGCTCTACATCAACAGCAAAGCGCCCGAACTCAAGGAAATGACCTCGCGCCGATGGGATTTGGGCGGGCAGCTCGGATCAGTGATGTCATGGGTGTTCGGCAACGACAAACTGCCGTTCCCCGGCATCAGCGAGACCCGCTACGCAACCTCCAGCCTCACCCTCACGGCCATACTTGCTTGCTTCACCTCTATCGGCGCGGCCCTGGCCGCCAGCATCCAGCATATTCTCACGGGCACCACCAAGCCCTTCCGCTTACCCTGGCCCCCTCCACCATCAGACCCCGACACCGACGGAACGTAGAACACGCAGCCTAGATCATTCGAAGCGCAACCTTGCATCAGCCAGACCACCGTGGGCAGCCCGGCTCTCACCGATCGAATCCGTCCCACAGGTGATCGCGGTCGTAGAAATCGGCGAGAGCGCTCCGGTCGGTGAGCCCACGGAACGCGTGTTCCTTCTGCGGCGGCGGATACGGAATCCCGCTGTTCTTCGACGCCGATGACGCGGCCGCGCAGTACCCGTGGCTGGCCACACACGGCTGGGTCTACCGCCGAGGCGAGAACCTGCACTGGGGCAAACGCGCCGAGGCCGAAGCCGAACGCCGAGCACAGCTCTCCGCCACACTGCAGCCGTGACGACGCCGCTGTTGCTCACCGGCGCCCACGAGGTGTAGCTCTCCCCCCATGTGACGACGCATCGACTACCACCACGACCCGAACGCGCCCGCGGCCAACAGCGTCCGCCCGAGCGCCGGCGCTTTCGTCCGCCGCGGCGAGACCGTCCTGCTGATCTGCCGCAGCGACAACGGCAACTGGTCCATGCCCGGTGGCGCCCACGACCCCGGCGAATCCCTCAGCCACACCGCGATCCGGGAGACCCTCGAGGAAACCGGTGTCGAGGTCCGCCTCACCGGCCTGGTCGGCGTCTTCACCGACCCGCACCACGTCATCCACTACACCAGCAACGACGAAGTGCGGCAGGAATTCACAATCGTCTACCGCGCCGAACCACTCGCCGGCCAGCCCACACCCAGCAGCGAAAGCACCCGCGTCGAATGGGTACCGATCACACGGATCCCCGAGCTGCCGATGGACTCCAGCCAACGCAAACGCATCGACTGGGCATTGACCCGCACCGAACCCCATATCGACCCGACCCCCTCCTGAAAAAGGTCGACCGCGTCCTCGACCAACCCGGCAGCGTCCTTCCACCACGACACATCAGGCCGATTCTCGTCGAGCTGCGCCAGAACCTGCTCGACCACATGGCGCGGCCACCGACCGCCCCCGTAGCGCGCCTCCAGCAGCTCCCTGAGCTCGCGCGGATCGTGGAGTCGTTCACTGCCGCGGAGACCTTGATCGCGCGATGCAAATGCTCGGGAATGTGGAAGTTCAGATTCCTGATCGGCCCACCTTCCGGCGACAAATAAAGGCTGCTCACCCATTTGTCGGCTTCGGCCCGGATACGGGCGCTGCGGGCCTCATCGTCTTCGTCGCCCTTCACCGGTCGAATCCGTCCCACACGCGATCGCGGTCGTAGAAGTCGGCGAGAGCGCTACGTGGAAACTGGTGGTCCTTCTGTGGCGGATCCGGATCCAGGACGGTGGGGTGCTCGAGCGCGTGCAGCTCGCGCCGACGGGCAGCCTCGGCAATGTTCACGGCGCGCTCAGCGCGGTTACGGGCATCGACGAACAGGCTGTGCGCTTGACGGCTGAGCTGGAGCAGGCTATCGCTGCGCGCTGCGTGGTCGATCTCGGTGATCGTTCGGTGCACTTCGTCGACCAGCTCGGCGAGATGCTGCTGAATCTCCTCGATACGCCCGGTGTCCGGTGCGTGCCCGAGCTGCTTCAGATCATCGATGGTGTCGCCGATCCGCTTTTCCAGACTGCGCATTTCGCTGCTCCCCTCGCCTCCCTGCGGCCCGATCAGGCCTCGATCAAAGGGCAGAGTACGGCCACACACCAACAGTCGGGAGGTGTTCGACAGCCCGGGATGCCAGAGCACAGCTCAGCTCAGCTCAGATGCCTGGAGCCTGTCCGAGGCCCTCGCGCGCTGCGCGTGACGTCACATCGGGTTGTCGGCCTCAACGAACCCAAAGCAACGGCAGGGAGCCGAGGGAGGGTTCCCCGCCGTTGTTGCCGTCCGGGGCTACCCGAGAACCACCGACGACCTCACGATTCTAAGCCCGTCAGGCTTCACATCGGCAGAAGCGTACGCACACCCGACTGCAGCGCCTGCAGCGGTCAGAACCCCCGCCGGCAGGCCGCCTCAGCGATGCCGAGGCTGTTGGCGAAAACGTTCGGTGGCATCGACGAGCAAGCCCATGGCTTGGCGGCCGCGCAAGATCAGGTCGTAGCGACGCTCATCGTCAGCCGGGACCACTCGGCGCACTTCAGCGACCAGTTCGTCCAAGCGAGCATGCAGCTGCTCGATGCTCTTCGGATCCGGGACATGCCCGAGCTGCTTCAAATCCTCAATAGTGTCGTCGAATCGACTTTCCAGACTGGGCAACTAGGGCTCTCCTCGTCTCCCCGCGGCCCGACCAGGCCTCGATAGGCGGCCCAGAGTACGGCCAAGCACCGACAACCGCCGCACGCCCGATCCAGGCCTTCTGGTGCCCTCGCGACGGTGACACACTCACGGACTTCGTTTTGAAAGGATGCGGCCCGCTCAATGCTCAATCTGTGGTTATCATTCGGCAACTCCAGGTCCTTGCGGTTTCCCGCCTCAGTCGAGCTCTCATGAGAGGGGAAGGCAGTGGCTGCGTGGCGTGATGTGAGCGGAGGTCACGGTTTCGGCCGCATGATCGAGCTCGGTGTCGAGGCAGTGGTGAACAAGGTCGGCGGCCGCGCGGGATGTGCACCGTTGACCTGGGAGCTGTATGCGACCGACGACACCGGTGCGCTGGCCGTCAGCGGCACCACCTCCGGCAGGAACTATCGCGAGAAGCAGGTTCCCACGATCGTGCAGGCGTGGGCGGAGCTGCTGGGCTTGACCCGCGTCGTTCCGCCGACCACAGGCGGGACGAGTGAGTACCGAGGAGTGGTCGACGGTATCGAAGTCGAGGTCTGGGGCGTCATCGACAAACAGTTCTACGACCTCATCTCCGGCCTCGACTTCCCCGAATGACGATCGCCGCCGCGCCCCATCGGGCAACAACTCCCTCCTCCCCCCCCGAGACGACACACGCAAGCGAGCGCTGTCTGGATGGTGTAAGAAGACACAACCCCATCCCGCGTAGGCTGCCGTGCTATGGCATCAGAGGATCTGCAAGCGCAGGTGACCGCGCTGGAGGCGCAGGTCCGTGACCTAACCGGGCGGTTGCAAATCGCCGAGCAGGACGCCGCGGCGGCACGGGTGCTGGCCGGTGGAGCCGACCGGGACGTGACCACGATCTGTTCGGAGATCCGCGATTTCCGCCAAGCCACCCTGACCGAATTCACCGCCATACATGAAGATCTGGCCGACCTGCGCAATCTGATGAACACCCAGTTCACCGAGCTGCAAAACGGGTTCGCCGAGACACAGGGCAAGCTGGCCGCAGCAGCGTCCGGACAATCCCGGATCCTCACCCTGCTGACCACGCTTATCGAACGTGGCGACGGCCAGCAGCCACGGCTATAGGTGGGTCAGTACTCGCGCAGTCCGACCAGCGGAACCTTCCATAGGGGTACCAGTCCTGTTCACCACACCCACCACCCCGCGATCGTGGCGGTGATGCGCGGAGGGCGGCCCGGCCGGGAGGGGCAGCGGGTCAGCGTATGCCGAAGCGGCGCGCGCAGCTCGGCCAGCACGCGGCGCACCGCAGCCGGGTCGGCGTCGGTGAGCGCGGCCAAATCCGCCATCGAATAGTGGCCGCGCTGGGCGAGGATGCCACCGACCGCGTGCAGCACGACCAGATCATGGGCCTGGCGGGTGGTCGAGGCGAGTTCGGCGATCACCTCATCCAGCCACGGCACCTCACCGCATTCGGCGCATTCACGCTCGGCGCTCGACAGCACCGCGTCGAACGCTTCGGCGATATCGGCGTACACCGCACCGCGAGCGTCATCACGCCCCACACATCCAGCCTTGTCCCCCAGTCTCTGTGGTGCAAACAATGCAACCCAACCCACCACCCGCGCTGGCGACCCGCTGGATATGCGGTGGTTGTGGCTGGTGCCGCCCAAAGTGGTGATCTTCGGACTGATCATGGTGTTCTCGTAGGTTTCCTTCGTGCGACATCCACGTGCGGGCTCGTCGGCGTACCGATACCCGCGCGATCCCACACCAGCGCGCGACGGCGGGGTGAGTATCCGGACGCCGACGCGATGTTTGTGTCGGACTCCGCGGACGCCGCGACCGGCTCAAATGAGGCCGGCGACTTCTTGAGCGATGGCGGCGAGGCGGGTCTGGGCGGCGGAGACGACGCCGTGGCGGTTCTTGTGGGCCTCCTCGTAGGCGACGATCGCGCGGATGTCGGCGGGGTCGGTGAGTTCCTTCACCACGGCGACGACTTGGGAGACGTTGCGCTCGTCATAGTCACCGATCGGCAACTCGCGGGGTTCGGGGACCCCGCTAGCGCGCAGCGACCGCAGGGCATCAGCGGCGGCGCCAGCGCCTTCGCGGCGAGTGACCTGCTCTGCGGTCTCGAGCGCGGCGTCACGAGAGGCCGAAAGGGTTTTGACCGCGACATCACCCGCTCGCGCGCCTTGGGCCAGTAGCCCGCCGAGCACCGGTGGGGTGGCACGCACGGTGTCCAAGGCCCGGTCCAATCTCCGGGCCGACCAGGTGACCGGGAGATTGAACAGTTTCACCGCGGTCCCGGCGGCGGCCTGCAAGGGCGTGCGGCGCAGCGCGGCCGGCCCGCCGAGGGCGTCTTCGGCCAACACGGTGGTCAGCCAATCAACAGTCGCCGAGTGCGCGGTGATCAACCGCTCCGCCAAGGCCACGACTTCGGGCAGCTGGACGGTGGTCGCGAGGGCCTTGATGTAGCGGGCGCGGTCGACCAGTTGGTGTTCGAGAGTCAGATCACCGAGCAAGGCCTCATCGAACGGCACGGCCTGCTCGACCATCGCCTTGACCACCGCGGCAGCCTGACCCAGGAACGGGCCGACGAACTCCGGGACACCGCCCAGGTCGCGGATGGCCGCCTCGATGGCCTGCGCGCGGGCGCGGGCGTTGTCGGCGTTCTCGGACAGTTCCCGCCGCACCGCCTCGGTGCGGGCTTGCGCGATGCGGGTCTCGGCGACCTGGATCTCGGTGTTGGTCAACGACAGCACCGCACGCAACTGCGCCAGCAAAGTAGAGATATCCGGTGTGCTCATGCGAATCTCGTCCCTTCGGCGTGTGACAGCATCGGGTCGGCGCAAAAGTGCACCACTCCCCCGACTACCCACACCTACCGGTCGGTAACGCGTCCGGGGTCCGTGACCGCTTCCCGCGGAGTGCCCGACCGCATCGCGGGCAAGACATCACCGGCCTGCCACCACCCAAAGGGCGTGGCTCTCATCCAGCTTGGGGCATGGTGGTGTGGTATTTGAGGGCGCCCAAGGGAGCAAGTCGGTGAAGTTCTTCCAAATGCGCGGCGCTGAGCGAAGCGAGGGCTTCCTTGCCCGCGTCGGTCAGCGTGAGGCGCACCACCCGGCGGTCGGTACCCTCCCCTCGCCTGCGGGCGACGAGGCCGAGTTGCTCGGTGCGGTCGATCAGTTGCACCACGCTGTGGTGGCGGGTGGACAGATATCCGGCGAGTTCTCCGATGCTGGGCCCGACCGGGTCGGAATACCCGCGAATCGCCAGCAGCAACTGGTGCTGGGTGTCGGTGAGCCCGGCTTCGGCCGCCCGGCGCTCACTCCAGCGCAGCAGCTGGCGCAGCCCGCTGCGGAACGCCAACAGTCTCGCGTAGTCCTGGTCGGTGAGGGAGGCGGACGAGGGCTTCGACCCTTCCATCATAGAGTGATAGTATCACCACATGATATATGAGTGAGTGGCGACTACCCGGGCCGCGTTCCGCGACCGAGCGCAGGCCGTCCGGCTCGAGAGCCTCGATTCGCCACTACAGCGAAGGTGGTGGAGAACATGAGTAGTGAAACCATGATGAGTCGGCATCCCGACATCGTGGAGTTGCGGGAAAAGTACGAACGCGCTTCGGAAGCGCCGGACGCGCAGGCGGTCACCGGACTGCTGTTTCTGACCGGGCTGTATCTCGCGATCTCCCCATGGGTCGTGGGGTTCAACGGATTGTCGACCTTGACCGTCAACAACCTCGTCTGCGGTATCGCGCTGGCGATGCTGGCCCTCGGATTCGCCTCGGTGTACGGCCGCACCCACGGCATCGTCTGGGCCGCGCCACTGATCGGCCTGTGGACGATCCTCGCCCCCTGGATCGTCAGCGGCAACGTCGACACCACACGGACGATCTGGAACAACGTCGTCACCGGCGCCCTCGCGCTGCTGCTCGGGCTGGGCTCGATGTTCCTCGGGATAAGCCGCACCGGACGACTCACCGGCGAGACACCTCCGGCAAGCGCGACTCGAACCCACCGGCCCTCCACAATCCCGCCCGAAACAACCACACGATAGAGGATTCGTGCCCGCTCTGCCCGAGGGCGACGAGGATGCCGACCGCTCCTCGACTGAGTCTGCTGGCCGGTGGTCTCGTCGCCCTCGAGCGGAATCACGTCAACGGCGCGCGCACCTGATCAGCCTCGCATCCTGACCGGGGACCTTCAGAGACCACGCCAGGGTTCGGTCAGTCGGCCGGTGCGCAGTGTGCGGATCCGCTTGTCGTATTCGCTGCGGACGCGTGCGGAGTGATCGACGTTCTGCGACAACCAGCTGACCATCTTCACCTGCTGGATGGCTTGCAGGATCGGCCACCCGGACCAGGTGGTGATGTCGTAGCCGTAGCTACCCGCGAACGCGGCATAGTCGCGTTCGGAGAGCATCCCCATCGACGCTTCGGCCGCGGTCTTGGCCAGATCCCATTCCGCCGGCCCGAACGCGAACGCCTAGAGATCGATCAGCACCGCCTGGCCGTCGTCGGTGATCATGACGTTCTTCACGTGGGCATCGCCGTGCAGCGCGGTCACCGGCAGTTGGAAGGCCAGCGCCTCCAGTTCCTGCTCCAGCTCGCGTACTCGGTGCCGCAGGAAATCGGCGTCGGTGGCCGGGATCGGCGCGGTGGCCAGCCGCGCGGGAACGTGCCCGAATGCCTGCACGGCGGGGAGCGTCAGGCCGGCCGGCCGGTCGAGTTGGTGCAGTTGGTGCAGTAGCTTGCCGAGGATGCCGGTTTCGTCGAGGTCGGCTGCTCGCCCCGGGATCAACCGCCAGAACGTGACGGGGTGCCCGTCGATCTCGATGGGCTGGCTTCGATTGCCGATGCCGTAGGTCTGTGCGGCGGGGAAGCGCTGGTCAGCAAGCCAGTTCGCGACCGCGACCTCCTTGGAGGCGTCGTCCCAATGCTGCAGGTTGCGTGCGATGCGGACAACGACCGGCGCTGAGGCCAGCTGGTAGAGCATGTTCTCTCCCAGCCGGAGCATGACCGCATCGGCGGGATCCAGCCCGGCTGCCCGGCACGCTGAGATCAGCACTTTGTCGACCATGTCGGGCAGGAACGCGGATGCCGATGAGCGAGCCACGACGTCCAGGCTAGGGGACAGGCCTGAGGCTGCCGAATGCTGGATCACTGCGGCCGGTGCGCTCCGGGGAGGGGCTCGAGGCGGCGCAGGAAGGTCTTCACCTGGGCTTGGATCGGCTCGTCGTCGAGGTTGTTGCCGATGACGGTGTGGGGCCAGGCCGGAGCGAACTGGGCGTCGACGTCGGCGAGGTATTGATCCCAGTGGCCCAGCTTCCAGGTGTCCTTGGCGGCCGCGCGTCGCTCGAGGTGAGTCCGCATCACCTCGGTGCTGCTGGCAACCCAGATCACCGACATGTCGGCTCCCTGTTCGGCGAGCCAGGCGGCTTGGCGTTCGAACCAGGCGCGGTTGGCGAACTGCTCGAGAAACGGTGCGATGGCGATGACGCTCACCCCGTAGGCGATGTTCTCGCTCACCGCGGCCGCCAGACACTGGTACTCGGCAGGCTCGATGACCTCGCGGTAGAGCGCGGATTCCCGATCGGCGATCGTGCTACCGAGCTGGACGAGTGCCGCGTCCACCACGCTGCGGGTGAGTACTTCCTTGTCGAGGATCGCCCACCTGGTCTCTCGCGCCAGAACCCGGCCGACCTCCGTTTTCCCGCTCCCGGCATAGCCGCCGACGTACACGACCCGCGGCTGCGGCGGCTGCGGCCGGTCACCAGTTGCCGCGGCTCGGTCGGCGACCACACGCCCCGACCGGGGGCGGGTGTGGATGAGCCCCTCGTGCCCGAGTTGATCCATCGCCAGGTTGACCGTCCCGATGCTGACTCCCCATCGCTCGGCGAGCGCGCGGGAAGAGGGCAGCTTCTCACCCGGCCGGAGCCGACCGGACTCGATCTCGGTCCTGAGCTCACGCGCGATCTGCCACCGCCGGGCCTCGCTACTGGTCGATTCAGTCATCCCGGCTGAGCCCTCTCTGATCTGCGCTTGTGAGCAACCAAACGCTATCAGTCCGCGCGAATCAGCGGGCGACAGCGCAGATCGAGGTGCTTGTACCAACAATCCAGGGAATGTTCAAGAGTTACATCTGAATAGATCAGTTGATACGATCTGAATATTATGTGACCCGGATCTCCCCCTTGGAGGGGTGCTCGATGAACTTTCAGACTCGGCCCGAGATTTCCTGGAAACCGGGCGAATCATTGCCCGAACCAGTACCTGCGCGGACAGGCGGCAGTGGCTCGGACATCGTCGACCCGAACGCTCTGCGCTCTCAACTGATCAATTCAGATCGCTGGGCAGTGGGTGAGCTCGCGTTGTGCGGCCGCCAAGTCGCCGCCGCCGCTGCGGGGGTTGTTAACCCTTGCCAACTCCCGACACGCCGCCGCGCAGGAAGACGGTGAGGACATGGCTCCGAAACGTTTCTCCGCACCGAGATCTTCACGCCGCGCCACCAAGGCGTCGTCGTGGTGCACGAACGCATTCGTGCTGGTCGGTGTCCCGGTCGGGTTGGGGATCTGCACTCGTCCGATGTGGCCGGCGGGCTGGGCTGATCAGGTCGTGGAAGCCGCTACCCCGGTCGCGGCCGGGGTAGCGGCTTCCACGACGTCGGTCGCGCTGCTGGCGCTGAGCGTCTCGTCCGGTCGCGGTATGCGGCGGCGCCGATGGGCACGCGCGGTCGAACAGGCCGGTCTCACCCGGAGCCGCCTCGGTGAGCAGTTGGTGCCGAAGTTGGTGTCGAGCAGCCGCGAGGGCGGTGAGCTCGTGTTGCGGGTGCGGATGCTGACCGGCCAGACCCCGCAGGACTGGGACCGCCGCGCGCAGCGCCTGGCCGCAGAGCTCGGTGCCGGCAAGGCCCGGGTCGCCTGGAGTCCGGAGCGGATCGAAGAGATCGAGCTGCGGCTGACCCGGAAGCAGGCCGCGTAATGGCGCGGCTCATGTCGGTCAGCCTGACCGAACCCCAAGTGATCGCCCGGCAGAAGACCGTGACACGGCGGATGGGCTGGCGCATGGCGCGCGTCGGTGACCAGCTCACCCTGTGCCGGAAGGTGATGGGCCGCAAGGCCGGTGAGCCGCTGGTGCGCATCGCCCAAGTCGAGATCACCGCGATCAGCCCGCGAACCGCTGGCCGCGATCAGCCAGGCCGATCTCGTGGCCGAGGGCTTCCCGGAGATGACGCTGGCCGAGTTCGTCGCCTTCTTCTGCTCCACCCACCGAGGCTGCCGCCCCGACAGCCTCGTTACCCGAATCCAATGGCGGTACCTCACCGCCGCTGACACCACCGAGGAAGTGGCTTGAGATGGACATCGAACCGGAGTTCATCGCTCCCGTCGCCCTGCTGGGGACCGGGATCGGATTCATGACGATCGCGACCGTGTACAAGACCGCCGAAAACCTGGGTGTGCCAGGGTCGGTCGGTGTCACGCCGCTGCTGGCCGGGGTGGGTGCGCTCGGCGCGCGCGCCGTGTGGTCGCGGTGGTCGGCCAAGACCCAGGTGACCCGCGCCGAGCGGGTTGCTGCCCGGGACTGGGCGGACTGGGTCACCGATTTCCCCGAAGACGTCCAGGAGACGGTGCAGGTCCTGTCTACCCCCTGGGATGCGGTGAAGAAGTGGGCCGCACTCGGTTTGGGGCGGTTGCCCGATCCGGCGAACGGCGATCCAGGGGAGTGGCCGCAGCTGGTGCCGTCGCAGAGCTCCTACCCGCCCGACCGCGGCATCATCTCCGTGCCGGTGGGGTTGCGGCTGCGGCTGCGCATGAGCGACGGCCAGGAGCGCCGCCACTACGAGGAGAAGCTCAAGCGCATCGCGGTCGCCCTCGACGCCGACGCCGCTCGCGTGGTCGGCTCCCGGGGGCGTGTGATCTGCCTGGACGTGCGCTACTTCGACCCGATCAAGGATCCGATGCTGGTGCCCGTTCCAGAAGAGCCGGTCGACCTGAGCGCCTTGCGCACCGGTCTGCGCGAGGACGGTGATGAATGGCGCGTTCCGCTGTTCGAGCGCAACATCCTCGACGTCGGCCTGCCTGGATCCGGCAAGAGCGGGTTCGTGGCCTCGTTCCTGATGGCGACCGCTCCCGCAGCTCGCGACGGCCTGCTTGTGAACTTGATGATCGATATGAAGTTCGGCGTCGAGGCCGCGCGGATGAAGGGCCTGCTGCACCGCACTGCGACCGACGCGGTCTCGAGCGAGCAGATGCTGGATTGGCTGCGCTGGACGGTGATTGAGGAGCGCGGCCGATACATGGAGGCCAATGGCCTGTCCAAGCACGTCATCACCGCTCAGGCCCCGATGTATCACCTGATCATCGACGAGATCGCCGAGCTGCTCGACGACCCGAAGACCCGCGCGGCCTTCCTGCGGCTGCTGGTGTCGATCGCGCGGCTGGGTCGCGCCCTGGGCATCTCCATCTCCGGGTACACGCAGCTGGCGAACAAGAAGATCCTCGACATGCTGCGGGATCTGTTCCAGATTCGGATCGGCATGCGCCTGAGCTCGCCGGAGCAGATGGTCATGGTCTACGGCGATCACCACGCCGCCGAGCGTGGCGCCGACAACACCAACATCCCCGACAAGGGCAGCGCCGGCATCGCCTACGTCTTCGACGACTCCAGCTCCCAGATCGTGCGTGTGCGCGCCTACTTCGTCTCCGACGAGAACCTGGCCTGGGCCGCGCAGACCTACCCGCCGTACCCGCACCCGCATGTGCAGGAAGCCGCCGCCCAGGCCGCCACGGTCGGCGGGAAGCTCGCCGCGGGGGGCAAGCCGGTGGTGTCGATCGACTCCGCGCGTCGTCGCCGCGGTGACGGCGAGATTCCCAACGTCACGGGGTTGCTGCTGGCCGAGATCGACGCCGAGGCCGAGGAATTGAGCAAGAAGATCGGTGACGCCCTGGCCGAGGACCAGCAGCGCGACAAGCGCGAGAGCGTCGACGAGCCGCTCGA
Organism: Nocardia sp. NPDC004260; assembly: GCF_053603155.1. Taxonomy (NCBI): domain Bacteria; kingdom Bacillati; phylum Actinomycetota; class Actinomycetes; order Mycobacteriales; family Nocardiaceae; genus Nocardia; species Nocardia sp. NPDC004260. The sequence continues at coordinate 127,667 of NZ_JBSGEZ010000008.1, forward strand.
CGACATCGACTTCGACGAGCTCGGCGACGACGACCGCAGCGACGACACCGACGACGCCGACGCTGCCGACGAATTCGCCTGAAATCCACACAGTTGGACCGTTAACAGTCTAGACTGTTAAATATCGGTTCCGCCTTGAACTCCCACCCCACAACGGGTGGGCGACCAGAGAAAACACCAGTTCAGGAAGGCAAATCATGACCCTCACCTTCGATCTCGCCCGCACCCTGCTCGCGCCGCCGACCGCCGCCGAGCAGGCCCTGATCGACACCCTGACCGCCATCTCGTCGACCACCCACCAGTACGCGATCAAACTGCCCAACGGCCGCTGGTGGCGCAAGGTCTCCACCCGCCTCGCCTCTCCGAACCGCACCACCCCGACCGTCTTCCACGACCGCGCTCGCGCCGCCGACGAGATGTTCGACATGACCGCCCAGGCCATCGACGACTACGGCCCCAAGGACTACCAGCCGCAGCTGATGGTCCGCGAGGTCGTCATCCGCGGCAACGAGGTCAGCACCGGGCCGTGGTACCCGGCGGAGACGGTGCGGTGAACGCCATGACGATCCTGCACCCGTTCCGCCGTCACCGTGACGACGAGCTCGCGCGTCTGCGGGCCGCGCTGGCGGATCGCGACCGGAAGCTCGCCGAGCTGAGGCGGAATCTGGATGACGCGCTGGATCGGGAGTCGATGCACGTCAACGCCCCCGACATGGAGCGTCTGACCTCAGCCGCGGAGATCGAGCGTTATGGCGCCCCACGCGCTTGCCACCGCCCTGGCCCGGCCGCTCGGCCGCAGCTGAAGGCGTTGGTAGGCAACGTCACCGAGCTGACGATTACCGCCCCGTACATCGAACGCGGCGTGTGGGCGGGGTTCTCGCGATGAACGATCGGCTGGGTTCCCACGACGTGTGGGCTGGGCTGGTCGTCACCGGACCGATCCGCGGCCAGGACATGACGATCACGAACTGGTCGTGCGAGGACACCGGCTGCGGGCTGAGCGTCGACCAGGCCAAGGCCATCACCCGCCAGCACCTGGAATGCCCCGGCGACGCCCCCCGGATCTGCCGGATCAAAGCCGCCGCCATGGCCCTGCTCATCGATGAAGGCGTGCTCGTCCCGGCACGCAACTACTCCACCTTCTGAACAAAGGGACGCCCCAGCCAGCGTGAACCTGGCTGGGACGTCCCTCAGATCATCTCATCACAGACAGGACGTCCCGATGCGAACCATCATCTCCACCGAGGTCGCACTCGCCGAGAAGATCGCCGCCAGCGCCCACCAGCTGCTGACGCTGCTGGCCGAGCTCGACGACCTCGAAACCCTGATCCAGAAGGCGACCCGCGTCGACTGCGCTGGTAGCGCCCTCTACCTCAAGGTGCTCGACACCAGCGACCTGCCCATCACCCCGCAGGCCCTGATCGACGCCGTGCGCGAGCGCCTGCCCGAGCAGCTGCGCGTCCTCGTCGGCACCGGCCGCGTCCCGCGCTGACTCTTGCGGCGATCACCACATCTCACGACCCGAAAGGCTCACACAGTCATGACCATCACCGATCTCGATGCCGCCGCCCCCAGCACCGACTGGCGCGATAAGGCGGCCTGCGCCGGCCATCCCGACCCCGACCTGTGGTTCCCGATCTCCTCGGACGACCCCGCCACCGAAGCCAAAAGGATCTGCCGGGGCTGCCCGGTCCGCGAGATCTGCGGCATGATCGCGGTCCGCACCAACGAGCAGTACGCCGTCGCCGGCGGATACCGCACCTCCAACGCCGACGAGCGCGCCGAGCTGGAGGAAGAGCTGGGATTCGGGCCCCGCCGAGCGCCCAAGGTCCGCTGCACCGAGTGCGACACGGTGTTCGCCACCCGCACCAAGTTCACCACCTGCGAGGACTGCAGGGGCTTCACCCCGGTCGAAGATCTTCACCGCCACATCAACACCCTGCTGGACGCCGGACGCAGCGCGCGCAGCCTTGCCGCCAGCGCCGGTGTCGGAGTCTCCACGATCTGCAAGCTCGCCAAAAAAGAGGACGGCTGGCAGAACGTGCACAAGACGATCGCCCGCCGCATTCTCGCCATCACCCTCGACGACGCGGACGCCGTGGCATGAACATCAGCATCGACGGCGCCGCGCGGCAAGACCCGATCGTGGCCTGCCCCGAGTCCGCCACGCTGCCTGAGGTCGCGGCCGCCGACGCCGGCGCGCTGTTCAGCGCCGCCCTGCGTCTGGCCGCCGCGGTCGAGGCGGGCTCGATCAACGGGGCGCTGGAGGCCGCGCACCGCGCCCACAGCGCCGCCGCCAACCTCGCCTGCGCGCTCGACGACATCGAAAACGCCGGTGACGACGAGGATCTCGCGTTCGACCTGCTCGAGTTCCAGCGCCGCATCGCCGGTCAGCTCGACACCGCCGTCGCGGCCTTCGACACCAGCAGCACGGAGGTCCTGCCGTGACCGGCACCTACTCCCCCCGCATCGAGCAGCTACTCGCCCGCGGCCGTGCCGAACTCGGCCGCGGCGGCCACCGATCGACCCCGAAACTCGGCGAGATCAGTATCGCTGTCATCGACCACGGTGACCGCTACATCCTCACCGACTCCCATCCCGATGGGATGCGCGTGCACATCCGCAAACCGGCGACGGTCGAGGCCGTCAATGACGCCGTCCGCGAGGCGATCGCCCACAACAGCGACTGGATCGCCGACGCACTGACCACGAATCTTCCCATCGACGAAGAGACCGAGACCGATCATGACCACCTCTGACACCACCGCCACCGCGGTCCTGGACCGATTCGACTCCCTTCATTCCTCATCCGTCGACGCGCCGGTGGTGGAGGTCTACATCTCGGCGATCTCGGTGGCCGAGATGTTCGTCGACGCCAGCTATCAGCGCGAGCTCGACAAGCCCCGGGCCCGCGCGATGGCCAGGACATGGGATCGCCGCCTCGTCGGCGTTCTCGACGTCGCTGATCGCGGCGCTGGATCCCTGGCCCGCTACGCGGTGATCAACGGCCAGCACCGCGCCGCAGCCGCGCGTCTGATCGACCCGGATATGGCCCTGGTCGCCAACGTCCACACCGGTCTGACCGTGGCAGACGAGGCTCGGCTGTTCCACGAAATCGACGCCAAGACGCGGCGATTGACCACGTGGGACCGGTGGCGCTCGCGCCGCGCGGCCGCGGACCCGACCGTCGCCGCCATCGAGGAAATCGTCGGCGAGGTCGGGCTGACCGTCGCCGAGGCCGCCAAGGACGGCGTCGTCCGCTGCACCAGCACCCTCGAGCGGATATACCGCACCGGCGGGAAGTTGCTGCTGGGCAACACCTTGCGGCTGATCGTCGAGGTCTGGGGCCGCCGCCTCGACGCCGTCGACGCCCCGCTGGTCGCCGGCGTGGCCCTCATCCTGCGCAGCTACGAGCAGCAGCTCGACCACGACCGCTTCGGCGAGGTCCTCGTCGACCTCGCGCCGCGGCAGGTCAAGGCCCGCGCGCTGGCGCTGAAGGAGACCGAGAAAGGCCAGAACGGTGCGCTCGTCGCTCTGGTGATGATCGGCGCCTACAACTCCTCGCGCGGCCCGAAGCTCAACCGCGACGAACTGCGCCGCTGACCTCCACTCCATGTCGTCCAGGGAATCCGCACCCAAGGAGGAATCCGTGAAATCACTGCACCGCCAACGTCATTCGCGTATGGCGACGGCGGCCGCGCCCACCCAGCAGCAACACCGGCTGCAGCTGGCGCCGCGAGAGACCGACGCTACCGGCCGTCAGCTGTTCAGCGGGTCGTGCAGCTGCGGCGAGATGACCCCGACGCCGAGTTGGGGGACCGACGAAATCCATCACGCGCACACCCTCCACACGCAGATGCACACCGCCTTGCTCGAGCTGCGCCGCATCAACGGCCTTGCCGAGCAGTACAGGAAGGACAACAACCGATGATCGCGATGTACCGGTTCCGCCGCTGGGTGCGGCGTGAGGCCGCCGCCGCGCGCCGCGAACCCGACACCATGGCCCGCCACGCCCAGACCGAGGCCCTCGAGCCCGGATCCCTGCGTTGTGTCACCCTCCGCGACCGCGTCGGCGGCCCCTGGTGGTTGTTCGGCGCGTGGGGTCCGCTGCGCACCGTCGATATCTCCACCGGCTGCCCCCGCTGCGGCGAACCCCGCGGCGTCCCGCGCCGTCGCGGCCGCGTCCAGACCTGGACCAACCCCTGCGGGCACCGCGACCGGCCGCGGGTGGTCATCACCGAGGCCGACCAGATCATCCTCGGCGCCCGTGTCGACGCCAACGTCCAGCGCATCCTCGCGCAGTGGCCGGCGGAATCATGACCCTGACCAGCATCGGTGGCCACCATTCGACCCGCGCCGGGTCGAATGTGTGGCTCACCCCGCCTGGGATCCTCACAGCGCTCGGCCCTTTCGACCTCGACCCATGCGCAGCCATCGACCGGCCATGGGACACCGCGCGCCAGCACATCGCCCCACCGGAGGACGGCCTCGCCGCCGACTGGACCGGTCGGGTCTGGTTGAACCCGCCCTACGCCGCCGTCGACCGCTGGCTGTCCAAGCTCGCCGAGCACGGCCAGGGAACCGCGATCGTGTTCGCGCGCACCGAGACCCGCTGGTTCATCAACGCCGTGTGGGAACGCGCGACCGCTGTGTTGTTCCTGCACGGACGCCTGCACTTCTACCTGCCCGACGGCTCCCGAGCAGCCGGAAACGCTGGCGCGCCGTCTTGCCTGGTCGCCTACGGAGCCCTCGATGCCGCCCGGTTGGCGACCTGCGGGTTGGCGGGCAGGTTCGTCCGGCTCAGGGAGGCGCCATGAGCCTGCAGACGGACATCGAACGATTCGCCACACCGGCGCGCGCGACCACCGCCACATAAATCCCTCAACCCCCGGAAGAAAACACAACCAGGAGGAAGAAATGGCTCTGATCAGTCTCGAGATCCGGTGGAGCGACGGCTCCCCGATCACCATCACCGCCGAGCAGGTGACCGCGCATTTCACGATCGCGCCCACGCTCACCGCCCGCCAGGACGGCACTCTCACCTTCGCCGACCACGGCCGCTCGCTCACCCACATCCCCACCGGGCTGCTGGTCACTCGCTCCGGATGGCTGGACCTGCGCCGCTACGCCACCGAGCTGGAGAAACTGTCCATCGACTGGGCCACACTCACCCACGCCTCCGACCTCACCGCCGAGCAGGCACAGCAAGTTCGCGCGGTCAGCGACCGGCTGATGGCCGAAGACGACACCAGCTGGCCGTGGCCGGAATGGGTGGGCGACGAATCCCAGCCCGCGCTCTCACTTCTGGCTACCGAGATCGACCAGGAGCTCAAGTTCACCGACCGCTACGACTTCATCACCACAGTGACGAAGTCCCTGCGCGCCGACCACCCCGATCTGGCCCGCACCGTCGATGACCATCTGCGGGCAGCGCTCCTCGGCCGTCACGTCACCGGGTACGGCCTGGTCTACCTTCTGTCGGTCCTGCACCGTGTCGACCCGGCCGCGGCCGACCGCGCCGCTCGCAACCTCGTCGGCGCATGGGAGGACGGCAGCTCGATGGACGAGTGGCTGTTCCAGTGGCGCACCGAGCTCGCCGAAGGTGTTCCGCTGACCCTGCACGAATTCCCGGACCTCCCGCTGCTCAAGCAGGCGGCCGTTTGATGCGCAGGATCACCACGCTGAGGTGCCTGTGCGGCTCGCAACTCGACGAAGTCGACACCGACACCGGAATCTCGATCGCCTGCAGCGACTGCGGAAGCGCCGAGGCGTGGCCTGAACACATCACCGACATCATCGACCTCGATCGGACCGAATTATGACCACCGTCAAAGTCGGCACCACCGACTTCCGTCACGCCCTCAACGCTGTGCGCGTGCACGCTTGCACCGACAGCGAGATCCCGCCCATCCACCGCATTCGACTCGCCGTCGACCGGCAGAACATCGTGGTCACGGCGACCGATATGTTCACCGCCGGCCTGGCCATCGCGTCGGTCTTGGACAGCGCTGACGAACCCGGGCAGTACCCGTGCACCGTCGACATCGCGCCCTCCGACATCAAGAACATCCTGCAGATCTTCACTGCGGGCAAGGAGAAGAGCGACACCCCGGAATTCGAGCTGCGCCTGGACATCACCAAGGACCGGGTCACCATCACCGACTGCTCCGGCCTGATCGACGGACACGCGCTGACCGTGCCGCGCATGCCCACCGATGGCGGCACTCTGTGCACCATCCCCGGACTCATCGCCCGCCAGCACGGCAGCGATGCCACGCAGCTCACGGACATGTCGGTCGGGGGTGAGATGCTGGCGCGCTTCAGCGCCGCGTCCAACGCCTACGGCCAGGCACTCGACGTCGAGGCGCACTCGGCCAGCCGCGCCCTGCTGATCCGCTGCGGGGAAAGCTTTCTCGGCCTGATGATGCCGCGCCAGCTCCTCGACCGCGACCGCGACGACCGCCGGGAATGGTCCGCCGGATGGGACCGCCGCCTGCCTGATATCGTCGCCGCGGCCGAGGCCGAGCGCATCGAGCAACACGCCCAGGTCGACATCGTGGACCTCGACGCCGACGAGGTCGGCGACGACCGCGACATGTTCCTGCGTGCGGTCGATCTCGTGGTCCGGTCGCAGTTCGGTGCGGTGTCGATGCTGCAACGCCGGATGCGGATCGGGTTCGCCAAGGCCGTACGCCTGCTGGATCTGATGGAGCAGGCCGGCATCGTCGGCCCGAAACCTGAAGGGACCGCGGCGCGCGAGGTGCATGTGCGTGCCGAAGACCTGGATTCGCTGCTGGCCGATCTGCGTGCCAGCGAACAGGACGGCGGCGACCGATGACCAAACGCCGCGCCGAACACGGCTTGCTGAACTCGGTCGGATCCGCCTCGATCGTCGTCCGCCGGTACGCCGCCGATCTTCCAGAGGTGTCCCATGGCTGAAGTCCTGCATCTGCTGCCCGCAGTGTGGCATTGCGACCGGAATTTCGACCGCCTGGTGAACGCCGACCTGCGCGACAGCCGCGGCATCGGAACGCAATACGCGGTGCTTCGCAGGAAGGAGAACCGCGTCCGTTGGCTGCACACACTCCTCAGCATTCGCCAGTCGATCACTTCGCAGAACGCGCAGGACAACGCCCGGCTGCAGTCGCATCCCGACCGACCCACCGGTGGAAGGCCGTCGAAGGCCTACGTCGCCGCCAAGACCGAGATCGCCGACCGGAAGGCGGAGCGGGAACAGGCGATGCGTGTGGTGAACGAACGGATCGGGGAGGCGCGGCGGCTGATCGGCGCTGCTCCGATCGAGCGAAGCACTGCCGGGGCAATCGTCTGCCAGCTGCTCGAAGCTGATGCGTTTCTTCACGACGGTGACGTGGGAGAAGCGCGGCAGATGCTCGCCGGACTGGTTCGCGCCCTGAACGGAGAGGAGGCAGCGTCGTGACCAGTAGCAACCGTCCGCCCGTGGTCACGCTGTGCGGCAGCGACCACACCCGGTACCACGGCGAATCCACCCGCGCCGAAATCGCCTACGCCACCGAGCACGGCAAGCCCGTCGACTGGGCCATCCACACCCCCAGTACGGGCACGTGCACCACAGCAGCTGCCACACAAGCGCGGGGGTCGGAATGACTTCCACAAGCATCGAGTGGACCGAGGTCACCTGGAATCCGGTCACCGGCTGCGATCGGATCAGCGCGGGATGCGACAACTGCTATGCGCTGAAGATGGCCAGGCGGCTCAAAGCGATGGGCGCGGCCAAGTACCAGAAAGACGGCGATCCGCGAACCAGTGGCCCAGGATTCGGTATCGCAGTTCACGAGGACGCGATGACCGAGCCGTTGCGGTGGCGGTCGGCGCGCCTGGTCTTCGTCAACAGCATGTCCGACATCGCTCATGCCCGTGTTCCGCGTTGGGCGCAGGCGTTGATCTGGGCTGTGATGGCGCTGACGCCTCGGCATCAGTATCAGATCCTGACCAAGCGCTCCAAGCGCCTGGCCACATTGTTGACCGACCCCGCGTTCTATGCCGAGATCACCGACGCCATCCACAAGGTCCTGGATCAGTTCGACGGCCGATTGCCGGTCGAGGACGTGGATGCGGCGATGCGGTGGGCCGATCCTCGTCAGCGGCTGCGTGGTGAAATCCCAGCTCCGCTGCCGAACGTGTGGATCGGGACATCGATCGAATCGGACGACTACTGCTGGCGCGCAGACGAACTGCGGCGGACCCCGGCCGCGATCCGGTTCCTGTCGTGCGAGCCGCTGCTGGGGCCACTGCCCAGCCTGGACCTCGCCGACATCGACTGGGTGATCGTCGGCGGCGAATCCGGACACAGGTTCCGGCCGCTGGATCTCGACGGGTGCGTGACCTGCGGGACCGCTGTGTGCAGCGTCGCATCAGCCTGTTCTTCAAGCAGGTCGGGGCATCCGCCCGAAGGCCGGCGGCCGGTTGCTGGACGGGCGGACCTGGGACGAGATGCCCAGTCGCTGACGGGGTCTCAGGGTCCGCAGCGGCGTGAACCCGCTGCGGACCCGGCTTCGCCGAAAAACACACACCCAATTTCTAGACTGATAACAGTTTAAACTGTTAAAGTGGGTTGTGGCGGAACGGACATCGTGAACATGCCCGATCCGCCCCATCACTCCCAAACGGAAAGGGCGCCACCCCATGCAGGATCCCACCAACATCGAGTTGACTCCGGAAATCCTCGAGCGCAACCGGAAGCTGGTCGCCCAAGCCCCGGCCATGATCAAACGCAACCGCGAGCTGATCGCCCAGCTGCTCGAAGTGGCGGATCTGCCGCCGGCCCCGACCGGCGACGACCCGGCCGCCAGTGCCCGGACCCGTCGGTCTCGGGTCGCGGCGCGTGAGCAGCGCACCCGCGCCGACATCGTGAGAAGCCGATGAGCGGCACCGCCTCACGCACCTAACCCCCAGACCCCGGTGCCGCCCCGCTGCGATGGGGCAGAGGGCGGCACCGGCCACCAATCCGAAAAGGCGAACCATGACCGCGAAATACGTTCTGAGCATCACCCCCACCGAGCGGGGGTACGAGAACAACCCGGCCTGGAAGTTGGGAACCGCGATCAGCGTCTACAGCCGCCAGGAGCTGGATACGCGACTGGCCGCCGCGAAGGTCGCGGAGCGCGCCGGTGAAATCTCCGCCGTCAGCGTACGCGCACTCACCCACGCTGAGCAGCTCGAAGCCGAGCGCTGCCGCCGCCTGCACGTGCGGCGGCAGCAAGAACGCGCTCGCGCGCAGCAGCGCTCCCACAGCCGCGAGCGGTGACCCACAACGCAGCTGAAGAAGGAGAGACCACCATGCCCATCACCAGCCAGGATCTTGTCGCCAACCACCTCGAGGCGGTGGTACGCGCCGCCCAGGCCCGCATCGATCGCTACCACGCTCCCGAAGCTTCCGTCTGGGAGACGGAACCGGCGCTGGCCGTGCAGGATCTGGCCGAGATCCTGCGTGGCATCCGATTCACACCGACGTTCCCGTCGCTGGGGCGGTTCGTCGACGACTTTCTTGCCAAGCGCCACGCACGGCAAGTCACCGACATCAACGAGGTCGTGTGGTGCCCGGAGTGGTGGCAGCACGCCGAGGCCCTCTGGAAATTCGGCCTGTTGTGGCAGGGCTACGAGCATGTCCGCGCCACCGGCGGCCCGCTGGAGATGAGCGATTTCGCACTCCACCACATCGACCCGCACATGCGGGAGATGTTCGACCCGAGGGGCCCATTCAAATTTTGCAGCGTCCGCCACGGGCACAAAGACATGCTCAAGCCCCTGCCCAGCCGCATCGACAAAGCCCCAGACGGGCTTTTCGCCGGTCCCCCGACCGCCACCGCCACGCTCACCGTGGCCTGAAGAGAAGGAAACCAGTGATGGATCACGAGAAATTCATGCGAGGGCACGAGAAGCGGATGGCCCGCATCGATGCTCGCATGCAGCGCATCGCCGAACTCGCCAAGGAGGCGAAGGCCAAGCAGCTGACGCGCGACGAATGGTACCGAGCTCTGCGAGTGCGCCAAGGCCGGTCACCTGAGCCCCGCATACCGGAAATCAGCCCCCGCGAGCGATAGGCGGACCCGGTCACCACTGAAGGATTCAAAATGACCACCACCACCGACTATCCGTACGTCACCACCGTGCACCGTCCCGGACTGCCGGACGTGCACCTCGGATTCGCGTTCGCGCACCAGGCCGAGCATGCAACCTGGTCGCTCACCAGCGACTTCGTCAACACCGCGCACGTGCAGGGAACCACCGTCACCTGGTCACCGACCCCTGACGGTGTGTCCGCGCTGCCTCCGGTGCCGACCGACCCCTACGCGCTGGCCGAGCTGATCGCGGCAGAAGACGATGATCAGCCGAGAGAGCACACGTTCCCCGATCTGTTCTCGCGGCTGAAGGCGCAGCAGGGCTACGACTCGGCGGCGCAGATCTGGCGCACCGCCTGCCACCAGCTGGAAGGCTCGCGCAGCATGTCCACCGCGAGCAGTAGCTCCGTGGCCGCGGTGCCGCCGGCGAACCGCACCGCCGAGAGCACCGCAGGAGTGAACTGCCGCAGATAGTTGTACGACGAATCCAGCGCGGCCAGATGCCCGTGATCGCGCGGAAGGCGGGGTTTGGCCTGCGCGAGCGCCGCCCGCAACCGATCCCACCCGATCGCATCGCCCCGGATCAAGCCGCCGATCTCCTCGTCACCGATCCGCGGATCGGTGACGATAGCCAGTAGCTCGTCCAGCAGGAC